>SKZJ01000272.1 GCA_007127425.1 Wenzhouxiangella sp. | reverse complement strand
GGAGAACAGCCACAGGCGGGTCTCGGACGAGTCGTCGTCGGTGTCGTAACTGGTGACCGGCGCGACTACGTGCCCGCCCTCGGGGGCAATCACCGGCGAGCCGATACGGTCGAGCTGCCACAGCACCTCGACCGACAACGGCTTGATGTCGTCGGCCAGCGCCAGGGCCGGTAGCAGGAATATCAGACTGAGTAGCAGTTTTCTCATTGTTTGCCTCTGTGATTGGAACGGGAAGAGGGTAAGAGGAAGAGAGGGGAGAGGAAATAAGCAGGATCAATTACCCTCTTCCCTACTCCCCCTCTAACCCTCAATACAACACCAGCCGGTCGACGTCCATGGTGTAGGCGGCGTCGGCGGTGTTGTTGGAAATATCCTCGATATTGAGCGTGCCTTCCATCCAGAACGCATCCCAGATATTGACCATGGGAATGGGCTCTTCCAGGCGGCCGTAGATGATCTGGTTGGCCGGCGGCGGCGGCACATGAATGCAGGCACCGAAATAGGGCACCAGGAAGAACTCCTTGAGCTTGCCGTTACCGTCGGTTTCCACCGGCACCACGAAGCCGGGAATACGCACGTTCTCGCCGTCGAGATCGCCGACGGTGCTGTAGGACTGGAAGGGCTCGGGAGCTTCGAAGCCGGAGTGATCGACCTGGCCCGACTCGGCCAGCCAGGTCTCGGCCTCCTCGGCCGGCATCAGTTCCAGCCATTCCAGCTCACGCGGATCGTCGGCCAGGGCGGGCGCGGCCAGCAGCAGGGCCAGAGTGGTCATCAGCACAAGATGAGTCATTCTCATCGGTTCGAGCTCCTCTCGGATTCGGGTTGATCGACAGCCTGTTGAGACTGCAGCCGGCCTCAGCCGGTTCACATTTTCACCTGCATGCCATCGGCCAGCGTGCGGCGATAGGCCATCAGCGCGGGCACCAGGCCGATGATCAGACCGGCGATCAGGATGCCGGCCAGCACCAGCCACAGGCCAGCGGCCGGCCAACTCACGCCGATATGCAGACCGAAAGTGGTCAGCAGCCAGGGCGCGGCGATGGCCTGCACCAGCAGCGCCAGCGCAACACCGGCGATGATGCCACAGGCCGCGATCAGCCCGGCCTCGAACACCAGCAAACCGGCGATCTGCCAGGGCCGGGCCCCGTTGGCGCGCAGGATGGCCATCTCGCGCCGGCGTTCGTTGAGCGTGGTCAGCAACACGGTCAGCATTCCGAGCAGGCCGGCCAGCACCACCAGGCCGGCGACCACGCGCAGGATCTGTTCGGCCAGCCCGGTGATACGCCACAACTCCTGCAGGGTAATGCCGGGCATGATCGCGGTCAGGGCTTCTGCGCGGTAGTCGTTGATGCGGCGTTGCAGGCCGAATACCGCGGCGCGGGTTTGCAGACCCAGCAGGATGGCGGTCACACTCTCGGGATGCAGTTCCTCGGCCCGGGCCCGTGCCTGGTCGGCATCCATTTCGGCACCGGGCATGCGGGTGCCCCGTTCCCAGCCGATGTGGATGGCGCGGTGAGCCGGTAACGAGATATAGAGGGTCTGGTCGACCGGCGTGCCGGTCGGCGCCAGGATGCCGGAAACGGTGAACGGGTGTTCCTCGTGCTGCTGCAGCGCGGTGCGTCCGGTGCCGTGCGACAAAACGATCTGCTCACCGATGCCGTAGTCGAGTTGCCGGGCGACCTGGTGGCCGACGACCACTTCGAACAGATCGTCGAAGGCCCGACCATCGGCAAATTCCAGCGCCTGGCGGTTGCCGTAGCGGAAATGCTCGAACAGGGCATCGCCGGTGCCCATCACCCTGTAGCCGCGGTGCATGTCGCCCAGTGCCATGGGAATGGCCCAGGCCACGTCGCTGGTGCCCTCCAGCTCGCGGTAGGTCTGCCAGGAAATGTTGTTGGTGGCATCGCCGATGCCGAACACGGAGTAGAGCAGGAGCTGGATGGGCGCGGTTCGCGCACCGACGATCAGGTCGGTGCCCGAGACGGACCGGTAAAAGCCGTCGCGCACTTCCGAGCGCATCTGTTCCACCAGGACCAGTAGAGCGATGGACAGGGCGATGGTCATCACCGTCAAGACCACGGCGAAGCGGCGGTTGATGAGGGATCGAAACGCCAGGCCGAGCAGGTTCATGCCGCCATCCCGGGGCGGTTGATTGCCGGCAGGCTGACCTCGCGGTCGAAATCGCGCGCCAGTTCGGGATCGTGGCTGACGAACAGCAGTGCGCTGCCGGCCGCGGCCACCTGCGAAAACAGCAATTCGATGAAGGCCTGGCGGCGGTCGCTGTCGAGCGCGGAAGTCGGTTCGTCGGCCAGCACCAGTTGCGGCTTGCCGATCAATGCACGGGCGGCGGCCACGCGCTGCTGCTGACCGACGCTGAGCTCATCGGCGCGCTTGCCGCGAAGCGCCGGGGCAAGATCCATCGCATCAAGCAGTTCGTCGGCGGCGGCGCTGATGTCGCCGGTGCGCTTCGCGCGAGTGCGCGAGAATCGGCAGGGCAGGATCACGTTGGCACGCACGTCGAGCCATGGCAGCAGGTTGAACTGCTGAAAGATCACGCCCAGGTGCTCGGCGCGAAAGCGATCGCGCGCGGCCGCCGACAGCGAGCCGAGATCGGTGCGGTCGAAGAAGATGCGGCCCGCATCGGGTCGAATCAGTCCGGCGATTGCCGCCAGCAGGGTGGACTTGCCCGAACCGCTGGGGCCCTGCATAAAGACCCGCTCGCCGCGGCCGATCGTGAGCTCGGGGATATCGAGCACCGGCGTGGTTTCACCCGGCCAGGTGTAGCGGAGATCCTCGATGCGCAACAGGTCCGACATGCGGGGGGTTGATCTCATCAGTGCAGGCGAATACGCGAATCGCTTGCACTCAGCCGCACCCGCTCTGCGCGGGTCTCGGTGAGCACATCGATACGCATTTCCTCGTTGGCGGGATAGTCGTCGAACAGGCCAAGATCGATCCAGGCCAGGTCCTGCGGGCGGTTGCACTCGACCCTCACCTCGAGCCGGAACTCGGCGTGTTCGTGGTCGGGGTCGTGGCGATGATCATCGCCGGCGTGTTCCCCGTGATCTTCATGGCGGTGCTTTCGATCGTGATGGTGTTGGCCATGATCATG
>SKZJ01000023.1 GCA_007127425.1 Wenzhouxiangella sp. | reverse complement strand
TCCCCTATTTTCTTCTCATCGACCCGTTCATGCGATAATACCCGGCTGAATTCACACCACGGAACATCGCACCCATGACCGACTCCATCGTCATCGTTTCCGCCCGTCGCACCGCCATCGGTTCCTTCCAGGGGCAGTTCGCCCCGATCAAGTCGCCCGAACTGGGCTCGGCCGCCATTCGCGCCGCCGTGGCCGACGCCGGCATCGACGCTGCCGACGTCTCCGAAGTGATCATGGGCTGCGTGCTCCCGGCCGGTGTCGGCCAGGCGCCTGCGCGCCAGGCGGCACTCGGCGCCGATCTGCCGGTGAGCACGGGCTGCACCACGATCAACAAGGTCTGCGGCTCGGGCATGAAGGCGGTAATGCAGGGGCATGATGCCCTGCTGGTCGGTTCGGCCGACGTCATCGTCGCCGGCGGCATGGAATCGATGACCAACGCCCCGTTCATGGCCGAACGGGGCCTGCGCATGGGGCATGCCAAGTTCCTCGACCACATGTTCTTCGACGGCCTGCAAAACCCCTATGACGGCCAGATGATGGGCCAGTTCGGCGAGCAGTGCGTGGCCAAGTACGGTTTTACCCGCGAAGAGCAGGACGCATTCTCGAAAGCTTCGGTCGAACGCGCCACGGCCGCGCTCGACAGCGGTGCGTTCAATGACGAAATCGCGCCGGTGACCGTGCGCACCCGCAAGGGCGAAATCGAGGTCACCGCCGACGAGGAGCCGGCCAGGTGCAACATCGACAAGATGCCGAGCCTGCGCCCGGCATTCGCCAAGGACGGCACCATCACCGCGGCCAGCTCATCCAAGATCTCCGACGGCGGCGCCGCCATGGTGCTGATGCGTTCCGAAGATGCCGACAAGCGCGGCGTCTCGCCCCTGGCCCGCATCGTCGCCCACGCAACCCACTCACAGGAACCGGAGTGGTTCACCACCGCGCCCGTCGGTGCCATTTCCAAGGTGCTCGACAAGGCCGGCTGGAAGGCCGCCGACGTGGACCTGTTCGAGATCAATGAGGCCTTCGCTGCCGTCACCATGGCGGCGATGACCGAACTCGACTTGCCGCACGACAAGGTCAACGTCAACGGCGGTGCCTGTGCACTCGGCCACCCGATCGGTGCCAGCGGCGCGCGCATTCTCGTCACGCTGATCCATGCGCTGAAAGCCCGTGGCGGCAAGCGCGGCATCGCCAGCCTGTGCATCGGCGGCGGCGAGGCCACCGCCATTGCCGTCGAGCTGTCCTGACCCGGCCATGACCGATCACGTCACCATTGTCGAGGTCGGGCCGCGTGACGGGCTTCAGAACGAGCCCTACACCATCCCAACCCCGGTCAAGGTCGAATTGATCGATCGCCTGGCCAGATGTGGCCTGGGCGTGGTCGAAGCGACCAGCTTTGTCGCCGCCCCGGCCATTCCGCAACTGGCCGACGCGGAAGACGTGTTTGGCCGAATCGAGCGCAAGCCGGATGTGCGCTACCCGGTGCTGGTGCCCAACCTCAAGGGCTATGAACGCGCCCGGACCGTGGGTGCGGAAGAAATCGCGGTATTTACCGCCGCTAGCGAGGCGTTCAACCAGAAAAACATCAAGTGCTCGATCGCCGAGTCCCTGGAGCGATTTACCCCGGTGATCGAACGTGCGCGAAACGACGGAGTGCGTGTACGCGGCTACGTCTCTACGGTACTGGGCTGCCCTTACCAGGGCGAGGTTCCTGTGGCCGAGGTCGTACGCGTGGCCGAAGCACTGCACGAGGCCGGCTGCGCCGAGATTTCGCTGGGCGACACCATCGGTGTGGGCACCCCGAGAAAGGCTCGCGCCATGCTCGAAGCCGTCGCAGGATCTATCCCGCTGGAGCAGCTTGCAGTGCACTTTCACGACACCTACGGACAGGCGCTGGCCAACATCTACGCCTGCCTGGAATTCGGTGTGGTGGTAGTCGATTCCTCGGTGGCCGGCCTGGGTGGTTGCCCCTACGCCCGCGGCGCGACGGGGAACGTTGCCACCGAGGATGTTGTCTTCATGCTTGATGGCATGGGGATGACCACTGGGGTCGACCTCGAAGCACTGGCCCGCACCGGCGACTGGATTGCCGGTGAACTCGGCCGGCCACGCTCCAGGGCAGGCCAGGCCATACTCAAGCGCAACTGAGGCAGACACATGAGCGTGACCGAAGCCGCTATCGAACTGCGTGATGTGACGGTCCGGCTGGGCGGACGCACCATCCTGGAGAACATGGATCTGACCATTCCGGCCGGCAAGGTCACCGCGGTGATGGGCCCCAGCGGCGCCGGCAAGACCACGGTGCTGCGCCTGGTCACCGGTCAGATCCGTCCCGACTCCGGCGAGGTTCGTGTCGGTGATACGCGCGTCGACAAGCTGGACGGCAAGGCACTCAACCGTTTCCGACGCGAAGTCGGCGTACTGCTTCAGAACGGTGCCCTGTTCACCGACCTGACCTGCTTCGATAACGTCGCGCTGCCACTGCGCGAACATACCGATCTGCCCGAGACACTGATCCGGCGACTGGTATTGCTGAAACTTCAGATGGTGGGCCTGCGGGGTGCCGCCGAGCTTTATCCACGCGAGCTCTCCGGCGGCATGAACCGGCGCGTAGCCACCGCCCGGGCCATGGCGCTGGACCCTTCCATCATGCTCTTCGATGAACCCTTTGCCGGACTCGACCCGATCTCGCTGGGCGTTTCGCTGCGACTGATCCGCGACATCAACCACGCGCTCGGCATCACCAGCATCGTGATCACTCACGACGTGGACGAGGTCTCCGACCTGGCCGACCAGTGCGCCATCATCGCCGAGCGCCAGGTCGTGGCCAACGGCTCACCGGCCGAACTGGCGGACAGCGAAAACCCGCTGGTGCGCCAATTCATGCAGGGCCTGCCCGACGGACCGGTGCCCTTCCACTACCCGGCAACCGACCTGGCCGACGACCTGCTGGCCGTGGAGAAGCGCCGATGACCCCGGGAACTCGCCTGTTCGACCAGCCGCTGCGTGAGCTGGGTCGCGCCCTGCTGTTCCTGTTCACGGCCATTTCGCGCATGCGTTTCACCCGCCTGCAGCTGGCCGAAACCCTGCGCCAGGTCTATTTTGCCGGCGTGCGTTCACTGGTCATCATCGTGACCTGCGGCTTTTTCGTCGG
>SKZJ01000083.1 GCA_007127425.1 Wenzhouxiangella sp. | reverse complement strand
TCGCCACTTCGCCAGTGCCTTGAGGGCATGCCGGCCGACCGGCACCAGCCGTTCTCGCTGTCCCTTGCCCAGCACGCGAACCAGGCCTTCATTCATGTCGATTCGGTCCCAGGTCAGCCCGGCCAGTTCACTCACGCGCAGGCCCGAGGCATAGAACAGTTCGAGCATGGCCCGGTCGCGGTCGGCCAGTTCGTCATCGGGCGGGAGGTCGAGCAATGCCAGGACCTGGTCGATGTCGAGCACTTCGGGGAGCTTGCGACGGACTTTCGGAGCACGCACGCCGCGGCTGGGGTCGTCGCTGATGATGCCTTCGCGGCGCAGATAGCGGAAGAATCTTCGCAGGCCCGAAAGGCGTCTCTGGACGCTGCGCGGGCTGAGCCCGCGGCGGTGTTCGGCGGCGGCAAAGCCGCGCACGTCATTGATGCCCAGCTGGACCGGGTCGTCGGTATCGTGGTCGCTGCACCAGGCAAGAAAACGTTCCAGGTCACGTCGGTAAGCGTCGAGGGTGGCTCGGCTCAAGCCGGCTTCGTTGGCGGCATGATCGAGAAAGGCGGAAATGGCCACCTCGATGGTCATCAGGCGCTCTTGCGTCGGCCGTCGTCGGCCAATTCAAGACGGTGGCGGATGGTGGTGCCGAGCAGTTCGAGGAACAGGGTGCCCATTTCCGGGTTGAAACGTCCCGCTGAATCCGAGCCGATCGCCAGCAGGCCGGCATGGTTGACCGGGACCAGTGCGGCCGAGCCGATGGACTCATGTCGGGTGGGAAACAGCACTTCGAGCTTGGCGCGGGTGAGGCGCCCGAACACGATCTTGCCGCGCGTGAGAATGTCCTCGAACCAGGCCGGCACCTGTCCTTCGTGAATCGTGACCGACTCGGCCGCGGCCAGATCGGGATGCGGGGTGAGCAAGTGCAGGCGGACGCTGCCGGCCTCAAAGTCCCCGGCCAGGCATTCCATCAGGCGCTCGATGAACTCGCGCGTATCGTCCGTCGTCATGATCTCGAGGGTGAGCTGGTGCAGTCGCTGCATCAGTCGTTCGTTTTCGCCGGCAATACTGGCCAGCGTCTGGAGCTGGGCCTTGAGTTGTCGGTTCTCGGTACGCAGGCGGCGTACCTGCAACTCGATCAGCGATTCCGTTCCGGCCTCGTGCAGCAGGTTCAAGCTGTCTACCAGTTCGGGGTGACGGCTGAATAGATCGCGGTTTGCCTGCAGCCACTCGATGACGTCGGATTCTTCGATCTGCTTCATTTCGTCCATGCAATGACTCCTTCGAATACCTTGCTGGCCGGTCCGGTCATGGTCACCGGTTCTCCCTCTCCGGGCCAATCTATCACAAGCGTTCCGCCTGGCTGTATCACTTCCACCGGGCCATTGACATGGCCGGCACGCATGAGTGCCGTGGCAGCGGCGCAGGCGCCACTGCCACAGGCCCGGGTCGGGCCTGCGCCGCGCTCGAATACTTGCAATCGCAGGCACGACGGAGCCTCGATAAAGGCGAAACCGATATTTGCGCCATTCTCCAGCTCCGGATGACGGCTCAGGATGGAACCGATGCGCCGGACTTCATCGTCTCCCGGGGGGTGCTGGAGCAGCGCCACGAGATGGGGGTTGCCCAGGGCGGCTCCGAGCACCTGGACGACTTCCCCGTCGGCTGGCAGATCGATCGGGAAACGATCATGGCCCGCCACGCCGCAGGCCGCCGGAGTGAAGTCGGGCGGGGGCAGGGTGGCGGTGATGCTCACGGCACTTTCCCACATGAGTGCGACGGGGCCAGCGGCGGTCTCAACCGTGGTTGTGCGGTCGAACTCGCCGCGACGGTGCAACCACAGGGCCACGGCACGCATGCCGTTACCGCACTGCTCGGCCATGCTGCCGTCGCTGTTGTAGACATCCACCCTGCACAGGGCGTCGGCGCTATTGGCCGCACGCAGGGCCAGAAGCTGGTCAAAGCCGATGCCGCGATGACGGTCGGCCAGGGCGACGATTTCGGTCGGCTCCGGGCTGAAGGTGGCGTCACGCCCGTCAACCAGAACGAAGTCATTGCCCAGTGCTTCGAGCTTGGTGAAGGCGATCCGCCCGCGTTTTCTCATCGCCCGGCTTGTCCCTGCACCAGCCAGTGGCGCTCGGTGGGCCGGGAAATGGTCAGGCCATCGAGGTGGGCTTGCGCAAGCTGTGCTTCCACCTCTTCCACGGTCCAGGCCGCCAACAGGCTGTTGTAGAAATCCTGCCTGAGCACCTCGGGCTCTTCGCCAGCATGTGCTTCGACCAGGGCCGTAGCTGTCTCAAGGTCGGGAGGGCGATGCAGGTCCATGACCTGCACGAAGGCACCCGGTGCGGCCAGCTCGGCGACGGTATGCCAGAGAGCCATGGGGTCGGGAAGGTGATGCAGCAGGCTGTTGGAGACGATGGCATCGAAGTGATGCGAGAAAGGATGTGCCGGCAGGTGGGCCTGCACGAACTCCACCCGGTTTTCCAGTCCGGACCCTTTCAGGGCGGCGTCGGCCAGTGTCAACATGTTCGGCCCGGCGTCGAGACCGGTGATGTGCCATCCCGGAAGGGCGCGGGCGAAGCGCAGGCAGATGTCACCGGGCCCGCAGCCCAGGTCGAGCAACCGGCCGCCGTCGGCAGACTCGAGATGCGATAATGCATGCTCGACGAACAGGGAGTTCGGCTCGCTGAAGTCGGCCTCGGCATAGGCTCTGGCCTGGGCCGGCGCGTCCATCAGCTCGGGCTCAGGTACTCTCTTCATCGTTCTCCTCCTCGCTGGAACCGGTCGTGGCTGGTTCCGGTTCAGGCAAATAGAGATCGTTTTTGAGGCCGCAACCGGCCAGGAAAACTAGACACAGCAATAGGCAGGGTAGACTTGATCGCATGAACGATATCGCCGCTGAAAAACTTGAATGCGTGGTTCGCGAAACGGGCCCGAACCCGCAGCACGCTGTCATCTGGCTTCACGGGCTGGGTGCCGACGGGCATGATTTCGAACCGATTGTACCGCACCTGTCGGTGGCCGCAGCACGCCCCGTGCGCTTCATTTTTCCCCATGCGCCGGTGCGTCCGGTCACGATCAATGGCGGCATGGCCATGCGTGCCTGGTACGACATCCTGGGCATGGACATCGACCGCAACCAGGATCGATCCGGCATCATGCATTCGGTCGCTGC
>SKZJ01000031.1 GCA_007127425.1 Wenzhouxiangella sp. | reverse complement strand
CACAATGTGGCCGACGTGCTCACCCAGGCACTGCTCGACACGCCGCTGTTCGTGACCCGTTTTCGCTGGTGCGCCAACAATGCACTGGTGCTGCTGAAGAACGGGCCGGGTGGGCGGATACCGGCCCAGCGCCAGCGCAGCCAGGCGGAGAACCTGATTGCCTGCGTGTTTCCCGACCAGCTCGCCTGCGTGGAGAACCTGAGCGGTCCGCGCGAGGTGCCGGATCATCCGCTGGTCCGCCAGGCGCTTTCCGATTGCCTGCACGACTACATGGACCTCGACGGACTGGTGCACCTGCTGGCCGATATCGAGCAGGGCCGTATCGAGGTGCACGCGGTCGAGACGGCACGACCTTCGCCGCTGGCCGAAGCGCTGATCCACGCCCCGCGTCACAGCTACCTCGACGAGGCCGATGCCGAGGAACGGCGTACCCGCAATTTCGAGCAGCCGGCGCGGCCGCGGCATCGACTCGCCCCGACCGCGATGCCGGGGTCGGGCGGTCCGGCACGGCGGGGGCGTGGTGCGGCCGTTTCTTTACCGGAGACGAAGGGTCGTCAACAGGCGGTGCCGATCGCCGGCGTTGCCGGTATTCGCCCATCGGTCGACGCGCTTGAGGACCTGATCGGTTCGGTCGGCTTCCTGACCCAGCACGAGGGCGAGACGGGGCTGGGGCTGGGCGAACCGCGCCCGGCCAGCGGCTGGGCCTGGTGGTTCACGCAACTGGTACGCGAACGAAGGGCGTTGACGCTGGTGGGGGGCGAAGGAGGCCCCAGGTTGTGGATTTGTGTGGACCGGGTGGATTGGTTCTCAAAGCTGGATGCCGGATTGCAGCCCAGCCCCAAGCCGGGCCAGATGCCGCGCGACCCGGTGCCGGAAACGGCCGATGAGGTCAGGCAGTGGTTGATCGAGGCGCGCGCGAAGATCGACGGCGACCGCGCCGTCGAAATCGTCGAGGCGATATTTCCGGATCAGCGGGGGCTTCGGTCTGGCGCTGGCTGATGCGCTTCGCTGACGCTCAGCACATCAGCCGGCGTCGGGTTTCGGCTACAGTTATGGACTTTCGGAGCGACGGATTTCGGTGATGTCTCTTGTGCGTTCACTTGTGATCGGCATTTTGGTGCTGTTGCTTGCCGACGTCGTTCGGGCCGACGACGGTCGGTTGCACATGCTGGTCTTTCACAGCGATGTCTGTCCGCATTGCGAGGCGCAGAAGCCGTTTCTGGATGCGCTGGACGAGGCGCATGCCGGACTGGCCGTGCATGGCTACGAAATCCGGCAGGTGGCGGAGCATCGGGCCCTGTTTCGGCAGGTGGCCGCGGCGCACGGGGTGGGGGCGGACTCTGTGCCGGCGTTATTCGTCGGCGGACGTGCCTGGGTGGGCGACAGCGGCCTGATCAGGCGCCAGATCGCTACCCATGTCGAGCACTGCCTGGAGCGCGGCGATTGTCCGGATTCGCGTGATACCGGTCAGCGTTTCGAACGGTTGGCGACGGTCCGCGAGTCGGTCACCTTCGACGTGCCGTTCATCGGCAGCATCGACCTGATGGTGCAACCGGTGACGGTGTCGACGGCGTTGATTGCCTTCATCGACGGTTTCAATCCCTGTTCGCTGTGGGTGCTCACGATTCTTCTTGCGCTGGTGATTCATTCCGGATCACGCAAGCGTATCCTTGTTGTCGGCCTGACTTTCCTGGTGGTGACTGCCGCCATCTACGGCATGTTCATCGCCGGCGTGTTCGGCGCCCTCAACCTGATGGCCATGGCCGGCTGGATCTACCCGGTGGTGGCGCTGTTTGCGCTGGTCTTTGCCGTGGTCAATATCAAGGACTACTTCTGGTTCCAGCGCGGCATCTCCTTCACCATTGACGAAAAGCACAAGCCGGGTATTTACAAGCGTATCCGTGGCCTGATGGCCGAAGGGCGGTCCATGCCGGCACTGGTCGGGGCGACCGCGCTGATGGCTGCCGGTATCGCCTTCATCGAGTTGCCGTGCACGGCCGGCTTCCCGGTGGTGTGGAGCGGCATCGTCGCCAGTCACGATATCGACTGGCTGTTCTTCGCCTTCCTGCTTGCACTTTACCTGCTGATCTATCTCGCCATCGAGCTGGTGATCTTCTTTACCGCGCTGACCACCTTCCGGGTGGACAGGTTCGAGGAACGTCATGGCCGCATCCTCAAGTTGATCGGCGGCATCATCATGCTGGCCCTGGCCGGCGTGCTGGTCTTTGCCCCCGAACTCATGCACGACATCCGCGGCGCCCTTGGTGTGTTTGCCATGGCGCTGGGCGCTACGGTGCTGATCCTGGTGCTGCACCGATACCTGCTGCCGAAGATGGGGGTGCGTATCGGGGACGAGTGGTAGTTTCGTCGAAGAAACGAACTCACCAACTCCGTGTAGGATTACCGGTTTCCAGCCGATGCCACAAAGCCATGAATGAAGCCAGCAAGAAGTCCGGTTCGAGCGTGAAGGTGTGGGTGTTGCCAACGCTGGTGGCGGCCGGGCTGGGGCTGGCGGCGTGGCAGCCGATCGACCTGGAGGCATTGCTGGAATGGGGAGAGCAGATCGGGACGACCTGGTGGTTCCTGGCGGCGGTGATGGTGGCCGTGGCGGTACTGTTCACATTCGGCCTGCCGGGCAGTATCGCGCTGTGGCTGGTCGCGCCGTTCAACCATCCGGTGCTGTCGACCATCGTGCTGGTGATTGCCAGCACGGCCGGCGCGCTGGGCGCTTATCGTTTCTCGGGCCATCTGGGGCGGGACTGGAAACCTTCCGGCGCATCGGGAAAAGTGGTCGACGTGCTCGAACAGCGTGGCGACATGTTGACCCTGCTGGCCATGCGCATGCTGCCGGGTTTTCCGCATTCGGTGATCAACTTCGCCAGCGGGGTATTGCGCTTGCCGCTGCCGTCATTCATTGCCGCCACGATTCTGGGACTGACGATCAAGTGGGGCATCTATGCCACGGCCATTCATGGCATTGCCGATGCGGTGGAAGGCGATGAGGCGATTACTGTCGGTACGCTGGTGCCCCTGTTCGTGCTGGTGGCATTGACCTTGGTGGGTGCCTGGGCCAGGCGGCGCCTCACTGATCGAGCCGAAAGCGGCGGTTGATATTCGCCCGAACGCCCGGCCGGTTCAGCAGAAATCCCGTGACCCGGCACTGAGGCGGTCGAGGTGGT
>SKZJ01000167.1 GCA_007127425.1 Wenzhouxiangella sp. | reverse complement strand
TAAAAACAAAATTCCGCGCAAAAAAATCCTTCGCCGCCACGGATACCAAGAATACCCTAAAAACGCTCCTGAAGGCCTTTTTCCCTTCCAGCCCTGCCAGATCCCTCATAGGACCCTAAAAGCGACCAGAATCGCAAAGTATCCTGCTTCCCGGTCCTTTCTGAAGGAAGGATCTTCCTGCCAGATCAAAGCCCCTTGGCAATTTGCGGTATGAATCCCCCCCCCCATAATACACCGGTATCAATCCCCGTAAGATACCGGTATCAATCCCCGTGGAAGTAACCGTGGCTTATACCGCATTCCGTAAAACATCCCCCCCGTGGATTGGTTCGGTTTGCACAACCGGTCTTTCCCCCGGATACCCTTCCCCCTTCATTTTGTCCTTGATTTCCGGATACTACTTCGGGGACATTGGGAGAGAATGAGAGAGAGAAATGACACCAAAGCCTTTCATAACCGGTGTGACCGTCAGGAAAAGAACCTGAAGGTGTATCATCGGAACAGGATCCGCAAACCGTGGGAACTAAAGGGAAGAAGCCTTGAAATCACCAAATAAAAAGAAATCCAAAGGACACGGAGTCCCGAAGAACGGCGAATCCCTCCCGGATCGCTTTGTTCCCGCTTTCTGGAACGATGCCGATTCCCGATTTCTCCTTGTCCGCCAGGTGAAAGCCAGGGTCGAAGCCCTAAAGGATGACGTGGGAGCCGATTCGGTTCAAAAGGATATACTCTGCCAAAGGGCCGCTTTCCTTGCGATCCGATTGGAGAGTCAGGAGGTCCAAGCGATCAAAGGCGATCCCTTCGATTGCGGTTCCTATGTCCAATCGGTGAATGCCCTGGTCGGATTGCTGCGGACCCTGGGACTGGAGAAACACGCCAAGAGTGCCGAATCCCTTGAGGATTACATGGCAAGGAAGGGCAGGATCAAGAAACGTAAGCGCAAGGAGGTCGAAGTTTGAACATCCTTCAGGCAATCAAGGACAGGAACCTTTTCCGGCCCTTCCTGGGTGAGGATCTTGATTCGTGGATGCCGTGGCTTACCGCCCTGCGGGCTTTATACGGTTTGCCGATCCGGTCCCGCAAGGGAAAGGATCTCATCCGCCAGTGTACCGGCAGGGATCCCGGCGAATTACCGGAATCCGGATTCAATGCCGCCCTGTTCCTTGTGGGTAGGAGATCGGGCAAGTCCCGCATTGCGGCGGTCATCGGTACATACGAGGCCCTATTCGCAGGCCACGAGGAGCGGCTTGCCAAGGGAGAAACCGGATTGATTCCGGTGGTATCTCCCACCCGGTACCAATCGGGGATCGTTTGGAAGTATATTTCCGCCCTCTTTGAAACCCCGCTTCTCCAAAAGGAGGTTGTCGACAAGCGGGACAGGGAAAGGGTGATGGTGTTACGGAATGGCCTCGAAATCCGCATCCTGACAGGTGATTGGCGGACGGTCCGGGGGCCATCGGTTGTTTGCGCCATTCTGGATGAGCTCTGTTTTTTCGGTGTCACCGAGGAATCGAAGGTTCGATCCGATACCGAACTTGTCCGGGCCTTGAAACCCTCCCTCCTCACAACCAAAGGCAAATTGATCGGGATTTCCTCCAAGTACGCCCGGAAGGGGTGGGCCTTTCAGCAGTGGCGGAGGTATCACGGGAGCAATACAGAATTCCCGACCTATTCACCGAAATGGCGGAGTCTTGTATGGGATACCGATTCAAAGACCATGAATCCCACCCTTTCCCGGAAAGAAATCGATCATGCCCTTGAGGAGGATCCGGCGGCTGCGAAATCCGAATACCTCGGAGAGTGGCGGGATGATGTCGCCGAATTCGTTCCGAGGTCCCTGATTGAAGGGCTGGCCGCTCCCGGTAGGAAGGAGTTGATGCCGAGATCGGGTAAACTCTATTCGGCATTCGTGGATCTTTCCGGTGGCCGGGCCGATGATGCGGCCCTTGCCATCGGTCACAGGCAGGAAGCCGTAAATGGCAAGGAAGCCAAAACAGTCATCGATTTCGTGATAACCTGGGGGGCTCCCTTCAATCCTCACGCGATCATCGGGGAAATGGTCCAAGAGTTGAAGCGGTTCCGGATCAATCGGGTCACAGGGGACAATTATTCCGCCGAATTCACAAAGTCCGGCTTCGAAGGGCATGGCATCCATTACGAGAAGAGCGATAAGCCCAAGTCCGAGCTTTACCGGGAATTACTGCCCATTCTCTGTTCCGGCGGGATGGAACTGTTGGAGAATGAGAAATTGATTTCCCAGCTCGCAGGCCTCGAACGGCGGACAAGATCCGGAGGAAAGGATATAATCGACCATCCGAATGGCGGAAAGGATGACCTTGCCAATACGGTTGCCGGTCTCGCAACCGTGGCAACGAAACCCAAGATCAGAGTCGGAGCATTTTAACCTATAACCAAGGAGAACATACCATGATGACAGAAGAGAAAAGAAAACAGGTGCGTGAAGCGCGATTGGAGCGTGAAGCGAGGGAGCGGCAAGAGGCCACTCGAACCGAAATCACGGAAGAGGACATCCGTCCGATCCGTCCTTTCAGGGGGCCGGAAGTGGCCCGGCAATTCGATACCGAACACGGTTCCGATGGGATCAATATCGAGGGGGAGGTTTTTTATTCCGATGGATCAAGGGCCGATGTGAATCCGATGGGGAGAATGGCTCCGCCACCCGAGGACGATTTCAAGCGGCTTTCGAATATCGTTCTTTACTGGCAAACACTGGTCGATGATGCCGTCGAGCAATTCGACCATGAGAAGGCGGGAATCCGGATGGTTCAAAGACATGGCGGGACTCCCGACAATCCGGATGCGGCCCTTGCCAAGCTCACCCGTTTGCAAAAGATCGTCGAGGCCCGGAGGGAAAGATTGAATGCCGCAAAGGAAGCTCTCGAAGAAACGCACACCTGGCGCATTCGTCATGACAGCCGCAAGCAGACCGAATCCGAAAGCAATGAACACTTTTGGCAGAAAGTTAATTCAATCGAAGTGTGAATTTTCTTCTTGATTTTGAACCCTTACTTTACCTTATCATTCGAAGGAGGAGGTTGAAACTATGAATAAACAGATCATTGAAACCGCGGATGGGCGCTTTCTTAAAGTCGAAGGCGGGCGCAATTCCGTTTCGGTTGCAAATGCGATTTCCCGGAATCCCGATCCGGATTTCGGTCCT
>SKZJ01000030.1 GCA_007127425.1 Wenzhouxiangella sp. | reverse complement strand
AGGGCCCACACGTTCAGTGATGACAGCGACTCGCCTTTGCTCCATGTCGAGTTCGCCAACCCTTTCGAGGGCAGGCTCCGGGCAGCGATGCTCGAGGCGGCATCGTTGTCGGGTGTTGCCGCGCAGGATGGCGGCTGCATGGCCGTCACTCAGGGGCCGCGCCTGGAAACAGCCGCGGAAATCAATCGATTGGTGCGCGACGGATGTTCGCTCGTGGGGATGACCGGCATGCCGGAAGCCGCCCTGGCCCGCGAGGCCGGGCTGGATTACGCGAGTCTGTGCGTGGTCGCCAACGCGGCAGCCGGGTTGGAGCAGGAACCGATCACGCTGGAGGAGATCAAGCGTGTCCTGGCCTCGGCAATGACCGACGTGCGCCGCCTGCTCGACTGTCTGGCAGTCTGAATGATCTGCCCGGCGGGCATGGAAAGTGTGAACCGCTTCTCACTGATTTTTCTTGGTTTTTTCGTCCACTGACGCTATTCTGGTCGGCAAGCTCGAACACTTTGAATCGCCTTTCATGCCAGAGTCCCTGACGCTGTCCGTCCTGCACACCGGCCACAAAGAGCTGACGGTGATGCGTTCCCTGCTCAACCTTGCGGGCACTGGGCCTGCCTGGCAGGTGACGGACCGGATTGGTGGCCAGTTCACCGTGATCGATGTCGATTCGCCTTCTGGCGCCGAGATCTGGGATGCGGCCGGCGGCGACGACGTTATCGCCCTGACCCGGCAGAGTGATTTTCCGGCCAGACTGAGGCTTCGCAAGCCTCTGCGCTCCCGAGAATTCCTCGAGCTGCTCTCCGGGCTTGCCCGGGGCGAGTTCACGCCAGAGGACGAAGGCGCCGCCCAGCCCGAGGAACCCGTCTGGGAAGGATGGGAGGTGAGTGGCGATCTCTACACCCTGGCCGAGCACCTCCGGCGGGGCACCTGGACGACACCCGTGCTACTCAGCGAGCAGGGCTGGCCGGAGTTGATCATCGAACCCGGTTCCGGCACCTGGTATTACGATGGTGCCATCACCGATGTGACCCCCGTGATGTTTGCCCAGCCGATTGCCGATAGGGCTGGTGTGCCCATCGATAGCGAGGAGCTGGTCGAGCGCACTGCGGGAATGCACCAGCGTTCGCTGGCGGAACTCAAGTGGTTTGCCGGCCTGGCCCAATCGCGCGGCAAGCTGCATCCGGACCTGCTCGGGGGCTACGAGTTCATGCTCACGCAAGTACCGCCCCAGGCCATCGACAAAGATCGGTTCCAGGGGCTCGCGCAGGCCCTGATTCGCGCCCCCATTACCCTTGAGGAGCTGCATCGTCAGTCCGGCGAGGCGGTGGAAACCGTGGCCGCCTTTCTCAATGCCTGTTATACCAGCGGTCGGTTGCTGATCAACCATTCGGCGCGCGCGGCCAGTTTTTGACTGAAACTCAGTAGCGCAGACGTACTTTCGCGACCCCTTCGAGGCCCGAGACCGCGGCCAGCAACTCCGATGAGGGTGCAACCTGCCAGTCGCCTCCCAGCTTCAGCAAGGCCTGCGCCGCCTCGTTGCGATAGCGTACGATGACCGGTGTCTTTCCCGATCTGTAGGGTTGCATGGCGGCGGCAAGGTCGTGATCGAATTCCACGGCCGGTCGCAGGATCTCGATTTCCAGTCCGCGTGCGAACCGTTCCCGGGCCTGGTCAACATCGAGGATTTCCTCCGCGACCATGCGGAATCCACCGCGGAAATCATCCACTTCGACACGACCACGCACCACCAGGATCTCGTCGGCCACCAGGCGATCGGCAATCTGGTTGTAGAGGGAGTCGAAGATGGCGACTTCCAGCCGGGCGGTGCCGTCGTCGATGGCCACGAACGCCCCCTTGCCGGGGCGTTTTCTTACCGCCATGACCAAACCGGCGAGGGTCATTTCCACACCCCGTCCACGGCCCCTGTAGCCGTTGCCATTTCCGCTGCCGCTACCCAGCCGGTCACCGAGGTTGTCGAGCGTGGTCGTGGTGACCTCGGCCAGTTCGTCTCGCAGTTCATCCATCGGGTGACCCGAAAGGTACAGCCCGAGCGTTTCACGCTCTGCCCGCAGCCGTTGCCGAGAGGTCCAGTCCGGGACCCGGGGCAGGGGCCTCTCGTCTTCCTCAGCGGCCTTCTCGGCAGCCGCTGCCGAGCTTCCGAACAGGCTGCTCTGACCGGCTTCACGGTCGGCCTGGAATCGCTCGGCTTCGCTCAAGACACCGGGCAGGGCCTGCATGAGGGCCGCGCGATTGGGGTGAAGAGAGTCGCCTGCGCCAGCGCGGATCAGCGTTTCCAGGCTGCGGCGATTGAGTCGCGACAGGTCGACCTCCCTGCACAAACCGGCCAGCGACGGGAATCCACCGACGCGCTCGCGCACCTCGATAAGGTTTTCTACCGCACCGCGTCCGACTCCTTTGAGTGCACCCAGCCCGTAACGAATGGCGTCGTCTTCGACCTGGAAGCGATAGTGGGAGTGATTGACGTCGGGAGGCAAGATCTCCAGTCCCATCAGTCGGCAGTCCTCGATCAGGTTGGCGATCTTGTCGGTCTTGTCGATGTCGGCTGACAGCACTGCAGCCATGAACTCGGCCGGGTAGTGGGCCTTGAGCCAGGCGGTCTGGTAGGCGACCAGGGCATAGGCAACCGAATGCGACTTGTTGAAACCGTAGCGGGCAAAGGTCTCCATCAGGTCGAAGATGGGTTCGGCCTGCTCCTTGGGAATGCTGTTGTCAGCGGCGCCGGTGATGAAAATCTGGCGCTGGCGCTGCATCTCCTCCGCCTTCTTCTTACCCATGGCGCGTCGGAGCAGGTCGGCGCCGCCGAGACTGTAACCGGCCAGTTCCTGGGCGATCTGCATGACCTGTTCCTGATACAGGATGACGCCGTAGGTCGGCTTGAGAATGGGCTCGGCCTTGGGGTGGGGATACTTGACCTGCGCCTTGCCGTGTTTTCGGTTGATGTACTCGTCGACCATGCCGGCATCCAGCGGGCCGGGGCGGTAGAGCGCGACGGCGGCAACGATGTCATCAAACCCGTCGGGCTTGAGTTTTCTCAACAACTCCTTCATGCCCGGCGATTCGAGCTGGAACACGGCGGTGGTATGGGCCGCCTGCAGGAGGCGGAGGGCCTCGCGATCGTCCAGCGGCAAATCATCAAGGCTCAGGGCGTCCTTGCCCTGACGTCTGCGGGTCTCGTTGACCGCCTTGACGGTCCAGTCGATGATGGTGAGGTTTCTCAGCCCCAGAAAGTCGAACTTCACCAGGCCGACCGATTCGACGTCGTTCTTGTCGTACTGGGTCAAGACCGAGTGCCCGTCGGGCTCGGTGTAGAGCGGGGTAAAGTCGGTCAGGTCGCTGGGTGCGATGACCAGCCCCCCGGCGTGCTTGCCGGCATTGCGGGCCAGCCCCTCGAGCGAGCGGGCCAGGTCGAGCACTCCGCGGGTATCATCCTCGTTGTCGTAGCGTGCTTTCAGTTCGGGCTCTTCCTCGAGCGCCTTGTCCAGTGTCATCTCCAGCTTGTTCGGGATGAGCTTGGCGATGGAGTCGACGAAGCCGTAGTTGAAACCGAGTACGCGTCCGCAGTCACGCACTACGGCCTTGGCCGCCATGGTGCCGTAGGTGATGATCTGCGAGACCTGGTTGCGACCGTAACGCTGGGCCACGTAATCGATCACCCGGTCCCGGCCCTCGACGCAGAAGTCGATATCGAAGTCGGGCATGGAGACGCGTTCCGGATTGAGAAAACGCTCGAATAACAACTCGTAACGTATTGGATCAATGCCAGTAATGCCCATGCTCCAGGCCACGAGTGACCCGGCGCCGGAGCCTCGGCCGGGACCGACCGGGACGTCGTTCTCGTGCGCCCAGGTAATGAAGTCGGCGACGATCAGGAAGTAGCCGGGGAACCCCATGGTGTTGATGACTTCCAGTTCGCGTTCCAGGCGCTGATCGTAGTCCTCACGCGTGGTGTCCGGCGCCAGGCCATGGCGTTCGAGCCGCGCATCCAGGCCTTCGGCGGCCTTGCGTCGGAGAAAGTCGGCTTCGGTTTCACCGTCCGGTACCGGAAATGCCGGCAGGGCATATTCGCCCAGGGTCAGTTCCAGGTTGCAGCGTTGCGCCAGGTGCAGCGTGTTCTCCAGCGCGACCGGCAGGTCGGCAAAGGCCTCCTGCATTTCCGTGCTGCTCTTGAGGAATTGCTGCTCCACATATTCGCGTGACCGGCGCTTGTCGTCGAGCAGGCGCGACTGGTGAATGCAGACCCGAGCCTCGTGGGCAAAGTAATCGGACTGCTCCAGGAAGCGAACGTCGTTGCTGGCGACCACCGGCACGGCGTGGTCGGTGGCCAACTTGAGCAGGCCGTGCTCCATATTCCGCTCTCCCTCGCGTCCCATGCGCTCCAACGCCAGGTAGAGACGATCGGGGAACAGTGCCTGCCATTCTTCCAGTTGCTGGGCGGCGAGGCCGTGGCGGCTGCGACCGACGGCCTCACCGATGCTGGAGTTGCGACCGGCCAGCGCGATGAGCCCTTCAGTGCTCCCTTTGAGCCAGGCCGGATGGACTCGCGGTTGGCCGCCGCGATGCCGGCCTTCAAGAAAACTCCGGGAGAGCAGACGGCAGAGGTTCAGGTAGCCTGTGCGGTCCTGGACCAGCAGGGTGACGATGCTCGCCTCGTCGGCCTGTGAGGGATCCTGGATGCGAACGTCGGCACCGGCGATGGGCTTGATGCCGCGACGCATTGCGGCACGGTAGAACTTGACCAGCCCAAAAAGGTTGTGCCAGTCGGTGACGGCGATGGCCGGCATGCCCAGTTCGGCGGCCCGATCCACCAGTTCACCGATGCGCACCATGCCGTCTTCGAGCGAATACTCGGTGTGCAGGCGCAGGTGTACGAAGGGGAGTGGCGAGGGATCGGTCTCCGGCATGGTCCTATTCTAGTTCGCGAAAGGCGTGGGCCGGGCAGTCAATTGGACAGCCCGGCGGAATAAGCGGTCGTGGGGACTCAACCAATCATCGACTGGAGCACCTTGCGGCACTTGTCGATGCGTTCGGCCAGCTCGTCATGGACCTCCGGAGGCTGGGGGAACGTGGCATACCAGCGCTCCTGCAGAGCAGTGAACTCGGTGGCCAGGTCGGGCTGCGCACCGCGCTCGCTCATCTGACGGGCCAGGCGTTTGACCTGGTAGTCCATGCGTTGCTGGCGATCAGCCTCCGGGGTGTCGACGCCGGCCAGGAATTCCATTTCAACCGCCACCTGGCGTGCCGCCTCGGCATTTTGCTGTGCCCATTGCGCCAGCTCGGTTGTGTCGGCTTCCATGTCGGTGACCCGGGCCAATTGTGCGGACAGTTGCATGGCCAGCGGATCGTCTTCGGCCGGCGGCAAGTCGCCCGGTACCGCCGGAGCGGATCCATCGGACTCGACGCGCTGGCGCCATGCAGACTGAATCGCGGCGGCAAGGGTTTCCAGGGCCCGATTGGCTTGTTCGCGCGCCTGTTCTTGCAGGTCGGCCAGGCGCTGGCTGAACTTGCTCTCGGCGGCGCTGAATCGCTTGTTCAATCCTTGCGGTCGCTGCGAGCGGGCGTGCCATTCGTCGCTCAAGCCGCGAAACCGGCCCTCGGCTTCGGCGAGTTCGGTATCGTCGAGTCCGGCGATCTCCTCGGCCTGGCGGCAAAGGGCTTCGAGCTCGGCGACGGCTTCCTGGTCTTCCTGCTTCTTTTCCTGGCGCCGATGGTCGAGTTGTTCGAACAGTGGATCGATCGGCTCGCGGAACTCCTTCCACAACTGCTGCTCGATGCGGCGTCGGCCACTGCCGGTCTTCTGCCAACGGGCCTGTAGAGCCTTTGCCCGGTCGATGGCCGTCGCCAGGTCCTTCTCGTGGGCCAACTCGCGCGCCTCGGCCACGAGTCGGCGCTTGGCGAGTTCCACCTGCTCGTAGGATTCGTCCAGTCGATCGGACAGCCGGTTCATCAGTTCCTTCAGGCGACCGGCAGATGCGCCACGCACTTTCGGCGGCAGATCGTCGAGCCTGCGGATGGCCTGGCGCGCCTTGCGCAGGAAGCCCAGCAGTTCGCCGCTGTCGGGCGATTCGACCGCTGCGGCCTGCATGCCCTTGTCAATGAACGCATTGAGCACTTCCAGATTCTGTTCCTTGACCTCGCTGCGTTTTTCGAAAAACGGCCTGGCCTGTTCGAAGGCCTGCTTGCAGCCGGCCTGGAAGCGTCGCCACTGGCCCGGGGGGGCGGCAAAGCGTCGCTTTTCACCGGGAAACAGTTCCAGCGACTCCAGCCGTTGCCATTCCGCGCGCGCGTCCTTGAGTGCGGAGGTAATGGCGTCGGGGTGCTGGTCCGATTCGGCCAGTTGCTCGACCTGGGCGATCAATTCATCGCGCACCTGGTTGTTGGACCAATGCTGCCAGTTGCGCAATTCCTTGAGCCGGCCCTCCATGCGCTGGTGGCGTCCAAGGATTTGCCCGGGGCGCTGACGGCCGGGCAGGCGGTCGAGCGTACTGCGCATTTCGCGCAAGGCATCGTGGGCCGCAACCAGCTCTCCCTGTTCGAGCATCTGGCCGATCTCGTCGAGTCTTCGGTCAAGCGCTGCGGTATCGGCAGTCGGCGCCTCGGCCGGCTTCGGCGTTGCCGGTTTCGACGAATCTTCGTGGCGTTTCTGGATACGGCGCAACAGGGGCAGCAGGTCTTCGCGCAATGCCAGTTCCGCTGCTCCGGGCTGCTCAAGGGCATTCCAGGCCCGATCCCAGTCAGATAGCAGTTGACCGTCGGTCGCGTAATCTCCCGACCGCTCGACTTGTCGGCGCACGCGATCAGCGAGGCCCGAAAGCTTGTTGTCGACGGGCGCGGGTTCGAGTTCGTCCGGCTCGACGGAGGCATCGACCGGATCGGTCGAAGGCGGTGGGGTCGCCGGGCGGTTCAGGGAGTTGCGTACGATGCGAACGGCGCCGCTGAAGCGACGCTCAAGCGCTTCCGGCACCGACTGCAGTTCCCGCCACTCCGATTCCAGTCGTGCGAGAACGTGATTGCGGTCGCCGCTCACGTCGCCGCGTGACAGCGATTCCGCCTGTTCAACGAGACGCTGAGCGATCTGGCTCACGGTACCGTCCTGTCCGGAAGCGGTGGCAATGGTGGCAAGGCGTTGTTCCGCCGCCCGTGCACGCTTCTTGTTCGTCTTGCGCAGCTTGTCGACGATTCGCTGCAGGGTGGATTCCTGCTCGATGCGCCCGAGAATACGCGCAGCGAGTTCCTCGCTTTGTTCGCGCATGTAGCAATCACCGAGGAAGCCTGGTGCCTGTATTCGGTCCAGCGCGGCGGCCCGCAACGCTTCATCGGGCGCATGACGGGCGGCGTTTCGAACCAGGTCGTGCTGGTCGATGCGCGCGAACCACTCCAGTCGTTCCTTGAGCATTTCGGGGTTGGCCTTGCGCATGATTGCGCGTGCCAGGTAATCGTCGGCGGACTCGATGATGGTCGCGTCTGTCTCGCGCAGGCGTGCGTCAAGCCAGAAGGCTTCGGTGTTGATTCGGCGCAGCGCGTTCAGGCGCACGGCTGCTGACTCGTCATGCTGGGCCAGGTCGGGCAATTTCCCCAGCAGTTCCGGGTCCTGTGACTCGGCGACCGCCTGTGCCCGCAGGTCGGGGTCACTGTTTTGCCATGCCGGTTTGCCGAACAGTCGCGATGTGAACTTCATGGCCATGTCCGTTGCTGTTTTGATCCTGGGCTTTCAGTGCGATAGATTACCCCACTGCGCATCCGGCATCGCCGGATTTTGGCCGGGTAGCCGGGTTCTGGCGCCGGGGGTACCATAGATCGCCGGTGACAGGCGACACACGCCGGCCTCACGCAAACGATAACAATACAGGAACCTGATCGCTCATGTCCGACAATACCCGGCACCCTTCCTGGCTGCAGGCCCTTCTGCCCCTCAGCGCGCTGATCGCCATGCTGGTCGCTTCAGTCTGGTTGTTCGGAGACGACTCGTCGTACGGTCCGAACCAGATCGCGCTGCTCATCGCGGCGGCCATCGGCTGCCTGGTCGGATTTCGCAACGGCCTGACCTGGAACCGCATGCTCGACGGTATCGTCGGCGGCATCTCATTGGCACTGGGCGCGATCCTGATCATCCTGATGGTGGGTGCGCTGATCGGCACCTGGCTGCTGGCCGGCATCGTGCCCACACTGATTTACTTCGGTCTGGAGTTGCTCAGTCCGCAGTGGTTTTACGTCGCCGCCTGCCTGATCTGTGCCATCGTCGCCTTGTCGATCGGTTCGTCCTGGACCACGGCCGCGACCATCGGCGTGGCCCTGATCGGTGTGGCAGCGGGCCTCGACATGTCGCCGGCCATCACGGCCGGTGCGGTGATTTCAGGCGCCTACTTCGGCGACAAGATGTCGCCGCTGTCGGACACCACCAACCTCGCACCCGCCGTCAGCGGTACCGAGCTGTTTGCCCATATCCGGTACATGACCTGGGTGGCGATTCCGGCCCTGGCCATCGCCGTACTGGGCTATGCACTGATGGGGCTGGGGGGTGGCGGCACTGCCGACGTCGGCGGGTTGGTAGCGATGCAGGACAGCCTGGTCGAACTCTTCAACATCAATGTCTTCATGCTGATCCCGCTGCTGGTGCTGTTCGGCCTGGCGGTGGCCCGCCAGCCGGCCCTGCCCAGCATCTTTATCGGCGCCATGCTCGGCGCCGTCTGGGCAATCCTGTTCCAGCCCGAACGGGTCGCTGCGATGGCCGATGGCGAGGGGGTGCTTGCCGGAATTGAACTGGCCTGGCTGGCGCTGTCGGACGGTATCGTGATCAGCAGTGGGGACGACGCACTCGACAGCTTGCTCAGCGGCGGCGGCATGTCGAGCATGCTCAACACCGTCTGGCTGGTGATCTGTGCCATGACCTTCGGAGCGGTCATGGAAACCACGGGACTGCTTCAGAAAATTCTCAGTGGCGTCATCAAAATGGTGCACTCGACCGCATCACTGGTGGCGACCACCATCATCACCTGTTTCAGCACCAACGTCCTCACGGCCGACCAGTACATGGCGATCGTGCTGCCCGGTCGCATGTTCCGGGCCGAATTCCGCAAGCGGGGGCTGGATCCTCGGGTGCTGTCGCGCAGCCTGGAGGGTGGGGCGACCATCACCTCACCGCTGGTACCCTGGAATACCTGCGGTGTTTTCATGTTCGGCGTGCTGGGCGTCAGCCCGCTGGCCTACGCACCTTTTGCCTTCTTCCTGCTGCTGGTACCGATCATCAGCATCTTGTATGCCGTATTCGACTTCAAGATCCTGAAGCTGGAAGACAGTGACCAGGACGGGAACGAGGAGCTCAAGGCAGCCGGGACGGCCTGATGCCGCGACCGGCGCACCGGCGCTACATCAGTTGCTGAACCATCCGGAAGCCGGCGATCCAGGTGCCGGCTGCCGATCCCAGGTTGGAGAGGAAGAACACCAGCAGGACCCGTGAGACCCGGTTTTTCCACCACCCGGACAACCGGACCACGTCATCGCGCAAGGCTTCGAAGTCGGCCATCTTCGGTTTGCGAAGCGTGGCCTCGACGGCGCCGGTGACCATGCCGGCACCGATGGTCGGGTTCAGCGAGGTCAGTGGGGCGGCGATCAGTGCGCTCAGAACGGTCAAGGGATGACCGCGCGCAATCAGCGCGCCAAGTGCCGAGAGCGTGCCGTTGATGATCACCCAGGTGGCCACCAGGGCCCAGCCCAGCTCCGGTGAGCGGCTGAAGCCGATGCCGAAACCGGTGAGCACTGCGACCAGGATGAGCCAGGGCAGGGCCTTGAGGAACTTCGAGGCCGGTGGCATGCGGTTGAGACGCTCGACGGAATCGATCGGGTCGGTGTGTTCTTTCAGCGCTTTGGCCGTTCCCTCGAGGTGACCGGCGCCAAGCACGGCCAGCACCTTGCGGCCACCATGATCGGCGTTTTCCTGACGCAGCCGGGCGGCCATGTACTCGTCGCGTTCGGCAATCAGTGATTCGTACAACTCCGGCGATGTGTCGGAAAACTCGCTGAAGGTTTCGGTCAGCAGGTCACCCTGCTTGAGCCGTTCGATGTCTTCCTCGGCGATTTCCTGGCGGGTAAACATCGACACGATGAGGCCGTTGATCATCAGCCAGCGCTTCCACAGCGACAATCGCCTTGATGCGCGCCTCAGGGTAATGCCGATCTCGCGGTCGATGAGCTGTACCGGCAAGCCGGCCTTGCGGGCGGCTTCGATGGCAGCCTTCATTTCCGCGCCCGGTTCGATACCGAACTGTTCGGCGATTCGCTTCTGGTAGGCCGACAGTGCCAGCGAGGCCATCATCATGCCAGCCTTGCCCTCCCGGATGATGGAGAACAGGTTCATGTCGCGCCAGGCATCCCGTTCGGTCAGGCTCTGGTAGCGCGACGCGCACAGCTCAATGGCGACGGCGTCGTAGTGGCCGCTCTCGAGCAGTCGCTGGACGGCTTCGGCGCTGGTGCGCGAGACATGGGCCGTGCCGAGCAGGGCATAGTCCACACCGTCGCGCTGAACATGCTCGACCGGCTCACCGGCAAACAACTCGTTGTGTTCCAGGGTCATCTTGAAGGTTGGAAGCGAATCAGGCAGGCAGTTTAGCGGATTTGCGGTCTGCCCGAGAAGAATCGGTAACGTCGGTTTCGCTGGCAAGAGCTTTCAGCATGGCTGATAATCCAGTCGTCATCCCGTGGCGCCCGAGTTGCTGCAAACAATGCATTGCCCCTTCCAGACCGAGCTGGCCGTCGAGGCCCAGCCAGATACCACAACCTGCTGGTGATCCGCCCGTGCGCCAGCTGATCGTCGTCTCCCGTCCCGAGGACTGGCCCTTGGAGTTGGGCGGCGTGGAGCGCGTCAGTGCCCGCGAATACCTGACCGACCCGGCCTGGCTGGACCGTCGCGCCACCCGCGTGTTCAACCTGTGTCGCAGCTACAGCTACCAGTCCAACGGATACTACGTTTCGCTGCTGGCCGCCGCGCGCGGCCACAAGCCCTTGCCGTCGGTGTCGACCATGCTCGATTTTCGCGCGCCGAACGTGGTGCGCCTGACCACGGCGGAGTTGGGGCGCCTGATCGACCGCAGCCTCAAGCCGTTGCAGTCCGACCAGTTCATCCTCAGCGTCTATTTCGGGCGCAACCTGGCACGGCGCTACGACAGCCTGGCCCGTGCCCTGTTCAACCTGTTTCCCGCACCCCTGCTGCAGGCCCGTTTCCAGCGTGGGCGCGACGGCTGGATACTCCGGCGCGTGGCACCCATCGCCTTCAGCGACATTCCGTCGACGCACATGGAGTTTGTAACCGAGGCGGCGGAGCGCTACTTTTCCGGGCAACGTCCGCGTCCGGCAGCGCGCAGGACAAATCAGAGCCGCTTCGACCTGGCCGTGCTGGTCAATCCGGAGGAGGCCAGCGCACCGTCGGATACGCGTGCGCTGACCCGGTTTCGACAGGCCGGCGAGGCAATCGGTTTCAGCGTCGATTTCATCGGGTCGGAGGAGATCGGCCGCCTGGCCGAATTCGATGCACTATTCATTCGCGAGACCACCGCAGTCAACCATCACACCTACCACTTTGCCCGCCGGGCCGTGGCCGAGGGCCTGGTGGTGATCGACGATCCTGATTCCATTCTCAAATGCACCAACAAGGTCTACCTGGCTGAATTGCTGCAGCGCCGCAACGTACCGACTCCCCGCACCATGCTGGTGCATCGCGACAACGCCGGCGAGATCGAGTCGACACTGGGGTTGCCGGTGGTGCTCAAACAGCCCGACAGCGCTTTTTCCATGGGCGTGACACGGGTCGACAGCCGCGAGGCACTGGCCGGCACGGTCAGTGAACTGCTGTCCGGATCGGACATGGTGGT
>SKZJ01000092.1 GCA_007127425.1 Wenzhouxiangella sp. | reverse complement strand
GCCACCGCACCGGGGCCGGAGTTGCAATACTTGTAGTGACACCAGGCGGCGAAGTCGCAGTTCCATTCGTGCAGGGCCAGCGCCACGTTGCCGGCGGCATGGGCCAGGTCCCAGCCGATCGGGATACCGTGACGATGGGCGGCCTCGGTGATGGCGGCGATATCGAACAGCTGGCCGGTGCGGTACTGCACGCCGGGCAGCAGCACCAGGGCGAGTTCGTCTCGGTGGCTTTCGATGGCCTCGATGATGCGGTCATCATCAAGCAGTCCCGATTCGGGATCGGCGCTCAGTTCAATGAGGTCATGGTCGGGATCGCCGCCGTGGTAGATGACCTGCGAACAGGTGGCATGGCGATCGGATGGGAACGCGCCGGCTTCGATCAGGATCTTGCGGCGCGATCCTTCGGGCCGGTAGAAACTCACCATCATCAGGTGCAGGTTCACCGTCAGGCTGTTCATCGCCACCACTTCGTGTGGCTTCGCACCGACCAGCGCCGCCAGCGGTTCGCGCAGGAACTCGTGGGCCGGCATCCATGGATGCTCGCCCTTGAAGTGGCCTTCGACGGCGTGGTTGGCCCACATGTCCAGGTCGGCTTCCAGCGCGGCCCGGGTGGCTTTCGGTTGCAGGCCCAGCGAGTTGCCGCAGAAGTAGGCCAACTCGCGGCCGGCCGGATCGCGCGGGATATGGAAGCGATCGCGCCAGCCACCGAGCGGGTCGGACTCGTCGAGTTCGCGGGCCAGTGCGCCGGCCTCCTTCAGGCTGGTGAATTCGTGTTCTTTCATGGATGGAATCCTGGGGCCGGCGAGTTTGATCGACTTAGGTTAACGCAGAGTGGACCTTGGGAGAGGAGGAGAGGAAAGTCTCGTCTTGCCCCTCCGTCATCCCGGCCGGAGCGAAGCGGAGAGCCGGGATCCCGCACACGGGATGCCTGCACGGCCTGTCGGCTTGCCTCAGTGCCGTGCCAATCGAACCGTGTGAGGTCCCGGATCAAGTCCGGGACGACAGCGCTTTAAACCTCTCCCCTCAATCCCCCTCTTCCCCGTCCTCCAGCGTCAATGCGAACACCACCGGCCGGCTCGGCAGGGCGTCGGTACGCCAGTCGGGTAGCTGCAGATTCAGCAGGTAGAGTCCGTCGGGTACAGCGTCGGGCACGAAGATGAACTCGGTGATGGTGCGAGCCAGTGCATGTTCGTTGGTCGGTTGCCGGTCTTCGTCCAGCGACCAGAAACGGCGGTGGGCCGGCAGGCTGCCGTCGTCGCGGCCGCGATCAATCGAGGGCGTGTCGACCAGCAGGTGCTCGACGCCCTGGTCGATCAACCATTCGATGGCTTCAAGCGTGAAGTAGGGGTGCGGGTTGTCACCCTCGTAGCTGTGCTCGCGCTTGACCGTCGCGTTGGGCAGGGTGCGAATGATCAGCGCTGCTGTATCGACCTTGAAGTGTGACAAGGCGCGACGGCTGATCACCGCTTCACTGCCCCGGCCGGGCGCCGGATAGCTTTCACCGGAGTCGTCCAGCGATGCCGGCTCGATGCTGATGATCCGGGCTGCCAGCCAGGCCGGTGGTCGCGGCGCGGTGTGGTCACCACCTGCCACGTGAGCGACGCTCTCGGTATGGGTGCCGTGGCAATGCGGAATCAGTGCCAGCCGGGCGACATTGCACGAGCCGCCGCGGTTGGTATCGCCGATGAACTCTCCGGCCTTTAGCGCGGTGGCCGTGGCCGGTGCGACACCGTAGAAGGCGGGCTGCCGGCCGTCGAAGTCCAGCGCAATCGCCAGGCTGATGGCCTTGTTGGCGTCAGCCGAGTAGCGCTGCCCACGGTGATCGACCGTCAGCTTCACACGAACTGGTCCCGCTCCAGGCCCAGCCATTCCAGCGACGTGCCGTGATAGAGGCGCTCTCGGGTGGCGTCGTCCAGTTCGATGCTGTCGATACCACTGCCGGGCTGCTGCTCGCCCAGCGGGAAGGGGTAGTCGGTACCCATGGCCAGGCGTTCCGGACCCATCAACTCGAGCAGGTATTCCAGCGCCTTGTGGTCGTGCACGCAGGTGTCGAGGTAGAAGCGGTCGAGATAATCGCGTGGACCGCCGCCGTCGGGATTGTCGACGGCGACCAGGTCCGGGCGCATGCGCCAGCCGTGCTCGATGCGGCCGATGGTGAACGGGAAGCTGCCGCCGCCGTGGGCGAACAGTACCTTCATGTTCGGGTGACGGTCGAACACGCCGCCGAAGATCATCGAGCAGATGGCGCGCGACTGCTCGGCCGGCATGCCGACCAGCCAGGGCAGCCAGTACTGGCTCATCGATTCCTTGCCCATCATGTCCCAGGGGTGCACCAGGATGGCCGCACCCAGATCGCTGGCAGCGGCGAATACCGGATCGAGCGCCGGGTCATTGAGGTTCCAGCTGTTGATGTGTGAGCCGATCTGCACGCCCCTCAGGCCCAGCTCGGTCACACAACGCTCCAGCTCGCGCGCGGCCAGTTCCGGTGCCTGCAGCGGCAGGGTGCCCAGGCCGATGAGATTGCGCGGATGCGCACGGCACTGCTCGCCGAGATGCTCATTGAGAAACTGCGATAGGTACAGCGCGTGTTCGTCTTTCGCGTGGTAGCTGAACATCACCGGCACGGTACAGGCCACCTGCACCTGCACACCCTTGGCGCCGTAGTCGGCGATGCGCTGTTCGATATCCCAGCTCAAGGGATCGACGGCACGAAAGAACTGACCGTCCTTGTGAATCTCGGCCTTGCCGTCGTCACGCCCCGTATCGTGATGGATGGTCGGGAAGCCCGTGGTGTTGAACTTCGCATTCAGATCCGGCCACTCGCGCGGCAGGATGTGGGAGTGCATGTCGATTTTGAGCATGGTTCTGGCTCGTTTGATTTCAGTCCACAGATGAACACAGATCAACGCGGATTAAAAGAGAAAACACCGAAGGAACCATCCACAGATGAACGCAGATTCAAGAGAAAAAACACCGATGGAATAGTCCACAGATGAACACGGATGAACACAGATCAAGAGAAAAAAGGATGACAGGCCAGCCATACTTTGGCGATTGGTGCTCCAGGTAGTTGCAATTTTCCCGTTTTTTCCGTTATTTCTATTTTTCTATCTGTGTTTATCTGTGTTCATCTGTGGACAAGTGGTTTATCACTTATCGGGATGCAAGTGCCCGCATTGAGGGCAGG
>SKZJ01000281.1 GCA_007127425.1 Wenzhouxiangella sp. | reverse complement strand
TGCAATGTCGCCACTTCGAGCGTCACAGCATCGGGTGCTTCCTCTTTCATCAGGTCAGCCAAGCGAGTATTGAATGAATTCTTCCGCAGGCTTCCCGAAACGGTAATCAGTTTCATGTTGCGTGTGCTCCTTGTTGTTGGCGGCGGTCTTTCATGTGTTGCAACCAATTCTCAACCAGCGAGTAGACGGCCGGCACCACCACCAGGGTGAGTAGCGTCGAGCTGAACATGCCGCCAATGACCGCAATGGCCAGCGGGCCATTGGTGTCCGCTCCGGCACCCAGACCCAGGGCGGGTGGCGTCAGGGCCAGGATGACCGTCAGGGAGGTCATCAGCACCGGCCTTAACCTGATGGGGCAGGCATTTCGCAGCGCCTCGTCCACATCCTCGCCGGCAGCCCGGAATTGATTGGTCAGATCGACCAGCAGAATCGAGTTCTTGGCGACCAGCCCGACCAGCAATACCATGCCGATCATCGAGTAGATATTGAGTGAATTGCCGGTCAGCCACAACAGCAAGACACCCCCGATCACCGCCAACGGCTGGGCCACCATGACGATCAACGGCTGGATGAAGGAATTGAACTGGCTGGCCAGCACAATGAAGACCAGGATCACGGCCAGGAAAAACGCGAACAGGACGTACTGGATGGTCTGCTGAAACTCGCGGGCCTCGGCCTTGTAAGCCACGCGATACCCCAGCGGCAGGAGTTCTTCGGCCACCTCGTCGATCGCCTCGATCGCCCTGGCCAATGAGATTTCCGGGTTGCCGTAGAAGTCGGCCGCGTAGTTCAGGTCGAAACGTGAAATCACTGCCGGCGCCAGTCGCTCCACACCCTCGGCCACCGCATCGAATCGGACCAGGTCACCCTCGGCGCCTCGCAGGAATATGCGGTTGAGATCGCTCGGACTGGTGATCTGGCCGTCGGCCGCCTTGACGCGGATATCGTAGCGTTCTCCATCGCCCGGCTCGTCGTTGTAACGGGCGATATCGAGCCCGCCGACCAGCATGTTGACGGCAAAGGCCACGTCCGACGAGCGCATGCCCAGATCAGCAGCGCGGATGCGGTCGACCTGCACGTCGATTTGGGGCAGATCGAGCTGAAGGTCGAGATCGAGCCGGCCCATGCCGTCGACATCCTCCAGCTTCTCGCGCATTTCTCGGGCCAGGTCGGCCACCTGTTCGAGATCCGGACCGGTCACGGCAAACTGCAGCGGATCGCCGCGCTGCCCCCCGACGATGGAAGGCGGGGCGGCGAAGGCGATGACGCCGGGGATGCCCGCCAGTTCGCGCCGAAGCTCGTTCAGGAAATCCTGCTGCCGTATATCGCGTTCGTCGCGTTCGACCATCCGCGAAAAGGCAATACCGCGGTTGACCTCGCCGGCCGCGCCCAGGCCGATGGCGGTGAAGTAGCTTCTCACCTCCTCGCGAGCACCGAGTATGCTCTCGATCTGGGCCATGTAGCGGTCGGTGGCCTCGATCCCCGTGCCCAGCGGGGCCCGGAAGAAGACCACGAAGCGACCTTCGTCCTCCTCGGGCACGAACTCCGAATCGATGGTGGCAAAAAAGAAACCGGAGCTGAGCACGACCAGCAAGGCCAGGCCGATCACGCCCCACCGATGCCCCAGGCTCCACTCCAGGATGTTGCGGTAGTAGCGGTTCATGCCGGTGAAAAAGCGATCCAGCGCCCGGTAGGTTCGGCCACGCTCCTCGCCGCGCTGACGGACCCTGAGGAAGCGTGCACTGAGCACCGGCGTGAGCGTCAATGCCACCAGGGAAGAAGCCAGCACGCCCACGGTGACGGTGACAGCGAAGGACTCGAAGAACCGTCCGATGATGCCGCCGAGAAAGATCACCGAGGCGAAGATTGACACCAGCGTCAGGGTCGTGGCAATGACGGCAAAGAAGACCTGGTTGGACCCGGAAATGGCAGCTTTCTCGGGGTCGGGATCGACATCCTGACGATGACGATATATATTCTCCAGCACAACGATGGAGTCGTCGACTACCACGCCGATCAATAACAACAACGCCAGGAGCGTCATCGTGTTGAAGGTGTAGCCCATCATGTAGATCACCGCGATCGCAGCCAGCAATGACACCGGGATGGCTACTGCGATGATGACGGTCGCACGCCAAGACCTGAGGAAGATCAGCACCACGAGCGCTGCGAGCAGCGCTCCCTCGACGAGGTGTTCCTGCAGGGCGCGCACGATCTCACGAATCATCTCGGAGTCATCCGATGCGATCTGGATGGACATGCCCGGCGGCAACTGCGGGATGATTTCCTGTTCGAGGCGCTCCTGCACGGCGTCGACAATGGCCACGGTGTTGGTGCCGGCAATCTTGACGATCCCCAGTCCCACCGAGGGTTCGCCGTTGAACCGCGCGACCGACCGGAAGTCCGCCAGGCCATCGACCACCTCGGCGAAATCGGTCAGCCGCACCGGCGCACCGTCGGCATAGCGAACGATCATTTCCTTGAGTTCCTCGACGCTGTGGTACTCGAGATCGAGCTTGATCAGCGACTCGGTCTGCCCGGAAACGAGAAAGCCACCCGGGAACTGCACATGCTCTGCAGCAAAGGCATCCCGGATATCCTGCGCGGCCACTCCGTAGGAGGCCATCCTGTCGAGGTCGACCTCGATCCGAATGGTGCGTTCACGGCGCCCACCGATACGCACCTCACCGACCCCGTCGATGGTTTCCAGGCGCTTGCGGATGACGTTGTTGGCATACTGGTTGAGTTGCTGCAGGGTGCGGTCACCCTGAAGCGAGATCCACATGATCGGACTGGCATCAACCTCAACCTTCGCCACCACCGGCGGCTCGGCATCCTGCGGAAGTTGCCGAACCACCTGGTTGACCTTGGCCTGCACCTCGTTGAAGGCGACGTCGATGTCCTTGTCGAGATTGAACGTGATCAGCACATTGGACACACCGGGAGACGAGGTCGACTGCAGGAAGTCGATCCCGGGCACGCTGTTGACCGCCCCCTCGACGATGGAGCTGATACTGGCCTCAACCACTTCCGGACTGGCGCCGGGCAGGACGGTCGTGACCGAAACCAGCGGAAACTCGATCTGCGGGAAGCGATCGACGCCGATACTGTTGAAACCGATCAACCCGAACAGCACCAGCACTGCCGATACCATGTAAGCCAGCACATGCCGGCGGATGGATAACTCCGGCAGCGTCATGCCTC
>SKZJ01000292.1 GCA_007127425.1 Wenzhouxiangella sp. | reverse complement strand
GAGTACCGGCTTGCCGGCGGCCGCCAGCTCACCAAGACTGACGTGCAGCCGCTGCAGGCGTCCGGAGAACGGTGCATTGCCCTGGGTATAGCCCAGGCGAGTCAGCAGCAGGTCGTGACTGGCACGGGCCTCGGCAAGCTGCGCGCGGAGCATGTCCACGCGCTGACCTGCGTCATCCAGACTTTTTTGTGGTGCCAGCTCGCGCTCGATCAGCGTCTGCTGGCGCTCACGATCGCGCTGTGCGCCGGCCAGTTCGTGTTCGATCCGCTCGATCACGGCGCCCAGGCGCCGGCGTTCACCCTGCAGCTCTTCATCGTCGAGCCGGAACAGCACATCGCCGGCGGTCACATGCGCTCCTTCACGATGGGGCAGCTCGATGACCTCGGCAGTGACCCGCGCCGAAATCAGTGCCCGTTCGTCGACATCCACGCTACCGCGCCAGCGGCGTTCCACCGCGAACGGGCGCGCACTGACAACCTCCGTGCTGACGGCCAGCGGGGCCGCTGCTGCCAGTGGCTCCGCCGCCAGCCGTTCACGCACCACGCCGACGAGCGCCCAGCCGACCCACGCGGCCAGCAGGATCAGCACCAGGACGCCGACCCGCTTCTGGCGGGATGACAGGCGGCCGGGAGATGCGGGTGTGCGAAATGGATGCTTGCTCATTGTTGGCTCCATGAAAGTAATTACTTGCTCACTTTCTGGTTGACTAAATGGCCGATTGCGCCCTGTTCAGTTTGGATTTCAGAGTAAGTGCTACGTGATTCTCAGACAATGATGCAGGTCATCACCGGCCGCGTTGGACGCTGTCCGGGGAAAGGGCCGGTTCCAACAGCCGCCAAATGGCCTGAGCCTGACCGGGCAGGTCGAATTCGAAGTCGCTGATCGACCAGCGCATCACCAGCCCCTGGATCATGGCCAGCACCAGTCGCGCAGTCTCTTCGGCGTCGAGTTCGGCGCGCATGCTGCCGTCCTCGCGGCCCTCGGCAATTAGTCCGGCCACGGTACGCGTCCAACTGTCCATGACCTTGCCTACCGAAGCCTTGAGCATCGAACTATCCTGGTGCAACCGCTCGGAAAACAGCAGCCGCGGCAGACCGCGGTGGCGCGAAATGAATTCAAGCTGGCGCGCGACGAGGTGCTGCAGCCGTTCAGCGGCGCTGCCGGAGCCGGCGGCAATGCTGCCGACCAGCCCCAGCAGGTGACGGGCGATCCACTCGATCACCGCCTGCAGGATCTTCTCGCGCGTACTGAAATGGCGGAACACGGTTGGCTGGGCAATGCCGACCCGGTCGGCAATCGCCTGGGTCGACAGCGGCCCACCGCTGTCGCAAGCAGCCAGTTCGATGACCGCCTGCACGATTTCTTCCCGCCGTTCTTCGCCGGATTTGCGCATACCACAAAAGAATGTAAGTAATCTATTACTTACATTAGTGATGGCATGCCAATAAGTCAAGTAGAGTCGACAAATTTACAGGATGGGTGTTTGTTGAATTGTAAGCGCCTACAAATCCCCACCCTTGACCGCCTGCGGCAGTAGTGCGTCAATATCTTCCACGGTTTCGGCCAGTGGTAGTTCATTGCAAACCTGGCGCAGGTAGGCATAGGGCTCGATGCCGTGGCCCTTGGCTGTTTCAATCAGGCTGTAGAGGTTGGCGCTGGCGCGGCCATCATGTTCGGTAGCTCCTCGGCCAGGCACTCGGCCAGCGAACGGGCCTTGAACTCCGGGTGGGCGATCCCTTGCCAGAGCGCACGACAGCGCTCACTCAGCCACAGGTTCAGCGCCTCCAGCGACTGGAACGGCGGCGTGTCGTACCACAGCCCATGCCGGGCATCGAGTACGGCTTTTTCCACCTGGCCTTTCTCCCAGCCCGCAGCCGGATTGCAGAACTCCGGCTCAAACAGGTAGTGGCCGACCCTGGCGTAAAAGCGCTTGTCCACCTGGCGCTGCTTGCCCCGGCCGATCTTGTCCACAGCTGTCTTCATGTTGTCGTAAATGCCGCGCTCGGGGATGCCGCCGAAGGCACTGAAGGCGTGGTGATGGGCGTCAAAGACGCATCTCGTGGGACTGCGTGAAGAAGGCGCGACTGTAGCTGAGCTTGAAATGGGCAATCTGGAGCTTGGTGCTGACACCGTTGATTCTGACCCAGTCCTCGCTCCAGTCGAACTGGAAGGCCTCCCCGGGTGCAAATAGCAACGGCACATAGGCCTGCCGGCTTGCCAGGTGTTTGGCCTCCTGCTGCGCCTGGCGCCATTGGCGAGCGAAGGCCGCAACCCGATCATAAGAGCCGGCATAGCCCAGCTCGACCAGATCCCGATAGAGCCGTTTGACCGTTCGGCGCTGCTTGCGGTGCCGTCGGGACTCCCGGAACAACCAACTGGTCAGGATCTCTCCGTAATCATCGAGCTTGCTGGGACTCCTGAGGGCCGGATAGCTCGGTTCCAGCTCATTATTTGACAGGTATTTGCGAACCGTATTTCTCGATAGGCCGGTTCGCCTGGCGATCTCGCGGATGGACATGCCATCGCGAAGATGCCAACGCCGGATTACACTGACTAATGCCACGTTTATCACTCCTTGATACCCCCGCTAAATTCATCGGCAGGAAGGGGTTATACGCGGGTCAAAATTGGATGCAAATCAGGGGGGCTAGTGGGTCAATTTTGGGTGCAATTCAACACACTGTCAGGAGACGGGCACGATCTGGACCCGTTTTGGGCTCGATTTGGGCACGGGACGAGATTTCCGCAGTCGGATAGCGCAGGTCTGCGCCCGCTGCGCGGGCTTGTCCTTCGGACTGTCGCTGCGCTCCAGCGATTGTGCGCGAAGCGCACAATTCGAACCGATTGTTTATTGTCGGCGGTTCGAATTTAGGCAACTCGACTTGTCGGAGCCTCATCGAGTGATTTGCCTTCGAATTTTGGGATCGCATTACGAATTTGTTAACCCCTGCGGTAACCGTCACTGCCCTCCGGCGTCTGAGCAAACAGCAAATCTGCCCCATGCTCTTACACCTACCACTCCCACGGCAATGAGCCTTCTTTTGGGTCTCTGTCGCAACCCCGTTGACCCCGTATAGACGGTTGAACTCACCCAGCCCGCTGCTCTGCGTGTGATTGATCCTGATTGCTGGAACGGCGGCTGCGACAGTAGGCGACGTGTCTATCCCGATACTGTGACTGTGATTTATTCATGCAGGATCGGAAATGACACGCCATG
>SKZJ01000207.1 GCA_007127425.1 Wenzhouxiangella sp. | reverse complement strand
TGGGCTTGGGCAAGACCCTGCTGTGCCGCCGATTGCTCGAGCGGCTGCAAGCGCCGTTCTTCACCGCCTGGCTGCCCGACCCACACCTTTCTCCCGGCACCCTGCGCACCGCGCTGGCACGCGAGCTGGGCATCGACCTGCCCTCGCGCCCCACCCAGCAACAGGTGCATGAACTGCTGCAGGAACGGCTCACGAACCTGGTGGCCGAAGGGCGAAAGCCGGTATTGCTGATCGATGAAGCCCAGGCCCTGCCGGCCAGCACCCTGGAGACGATCCGACTGCTGACCAACCTGGAGACCGAGCGGCGCAAGTTGCTGCAAGTGGTCCTGTTCGCCCAGCCGGAGCTCGACCAGCGCCTGGCCTCACCCGGGTTGCGCCAGCTCAGGCAGCGCATCACCTATTCATGCCGGCTGCGAGCGCTGGCCCCGGCAGACGTCGTCCATTATGTGGAACGGCGTCTGGATCGAGCCGGCGCGGCTCGACCACTGTTTACCGATGCCGCCCTGCGTTTGCTTGCCCGTGCCAGCGGTGGCGTTCCACGCCTGGTCAACGTGCTGGCCGACAAGGCGTTGCTTTCCGCCTATGGGCGCGGGCGCTCGCAGGCCCGGCGATACGACGTCAGGCGCGCGGTCAACGACACCGAATCAACTCGCGACAGCCTGTGGTGGCCGCGCCTGCAGCCGGCCGCCCGCGTGGCCGCCTTCAGCCTGGTCGCCGTCGGTGTATTCCTGGTGCTGGAACGATTCCTGGGAGGTGGCGCATGAGCCTGATCAACCAGGTACTGAAGGATCTTGAGCGCCGCCAGGCACCGGAACGGCCCGCCCCAACCCCGCCACTCCAGACATCACGCCGACGCCGAACGCCGCTTGCGGCCTGGTGGGTCATCGCGGCCGTCGGTATCGGAGCCGCCCTGCACTGGATTCTGGCCACGGACACACCGCCCCACCCCCAGCAGCCGGAAGTTGTTCAGGCCACATTTGAATTCCAGGAGGCCGCACCGCCCGATGATGCGGCACCGGAGCCGAATCCGGCACCGCCTGCTGAAGAAACCGATCGCGCTGCCGATAAGGAGACACGCACGGAAACCGATCACGCCGCCGTGGCACCCGTGCGCGATCCGGACCCATCTTCAGTCGAACAGGTCGCGGGAGAGCCATCGGCAACACCCGACCCGACCTCGGCAACGAGCGTTCCGCCTGCCGCCCGAGAGAGCAATGCAGCCGAGGAGACTTCGGCAAAGCGCGCCATCACCATCGAACGTGCCGATGACGGCCGCGAGCACTCCGACATCGATACCGCCCGCCGGGCGATCGCCCGCGGACATCACCAGCAGGCCGAGCGCCAATTGCGCCAACTGCTCGAACAACATCCCGACCATGACCAGGCGCGTGAACTGCTGGCCGTGGACCTGATGCGCCGGGGCCGCGCCTCGGCAGCCATCGATGTGCTCGAACAGGGCCTGGGCAGCGGTCGGGAGCCGACCCGTTTCGCCCACCGGCTCGGACGCATCCTGCTCGAACAAGGCCAGGTCGAACGGGCCCGCACGATGCTGATGGAACATGCACCGCCGCCGGCTCACGATCCGGACTTCCAGCAGTTGCTGGCCGCCGCGCATCGCCAGGCCGGCGATCACCTGGCCGCCGAAGCAGCCTATCGCCGGCTGACCGAGACCGTCCCGTATCGCGCGGCCGCCTGGATCGGGCTCGGTGTCTCCCTGGAGGCACTGGATCGACCAGCCGAGGCCCGCCAGGCCTACAGCCGCGTGACGGAAACCGGCGATCCACAGGCCGTTCGATTTGCCAGGCAGCGCCTGCGCGCCATACAGGCCCCCGACGGAGACCGTTCATGACCACCCGGCAAAAGGCCAGGCAGAAACTTCGCCTGGGCGACCTGCTCGTGCAGCATCGCATCATCTCGGAGAAACAGCTCGAGGACGCTCTGGCCGAGCAGAAGCAATCCGGTCACAAGCTCGGCCGTGTCCTGGTGCAACTGGGTCACATCAGCGAATCGGACCTGCTCGATTTCCTGTCCAGGCAGCTCGACATTGCCTTCGTCGATCTCAAGCATTACCAGTTCCGGCCGCAGACCGTACGCCTGCTGCCCGAAACCCACGCCCGGCGCTATCGCGCCATCGTGCTGTCGGAGAAGGGCCGGGAACTGACCGTCGGCATGGCCGACCCCACCGACATCTTCGCCTTCGATGCGCTCAGTCGCATGCTCAAGCAACCGCTCAACATCGTGCTGGTGCGCGAATCCGACCTGTTGCGAACCATCGATGTCGTCTACCGCCGCACCGAGGAAATCTCCACCCTGGCGGAAGAACTCGGTGAGGAGCTGTCCGACAGTGATTACGACATCGCCGCGCTGGAAGACGACGAGGGCCAGGTCGATGCGCCTGTCATCAAGCTGCTGCAGTCCATGTTCGAGGATGCGGTCCAGATCGGTGCCTCCGACATCCACATCGAGCCGGACGAGAACGTCCTGCGCATCCGCCAGCGAGTCGACGGCGAGTTGCAGGAACAGATCATCGAGGGCCGGCGCGTGGCTTCGGCACTGGTCACCCGTCTCAAGCTGATGGCCTCGCTCAACATCAGCGAGAAGCGCTTGCCGCAGGACGGGCGCTTCAGCGTCAGGGTCAAGGACCGCAACATCGACGTGCGCCTGTCGACCATGCCGATCCAGTATGGCGAATCCATGGTCATGCGCCTGCTCGACCAGTCGGCCGGCCTGCTGGACCTGGAAAAACTCGGCATTCCCGACGGCATGCTCAAGCGTGTCCGCCGCCTGATCGACCGCCCATCCGGCATGGTGCTGGTCACCGGCCCGACCGGCTCGGGCAAGACCACCACGTTGTACGCCGCGCTCAATCGCATCAACCAGGCCCACAGCAAGATCATTACCGTCGAGGACCCGGTCGAGTACCGCCTGCCGCGCATTAACCAGGTTCAGGTCAACCAGAAAATCGGGCTGGACTTCGCCCGCGTACTGCGCACCGCACTTCGCCAGGATCCCGACGTGATCATGGTGGGCGAAATGCGTGACCGGGAAACGGCTGAAATCGGGCTCAGAGCCGCCATGACCGGGCACCTGGTGCTCTCGACCCTGCATACCAACTCGGCACCGGCTACGGTGATGCGGCTGATCGACATGGGTGCCCAGGGTTTCATGGTAGCCGCCGCGCTCGACGGGGTACTGGCCCAGCGGCTGGTCCGGCGCGTCT
>SKZJ01000138.1 GCA_007127425.1 Wenzhouxiangella sp. | reverse complement strand
GGCACCGCTTCGTAGTGGGAAAAGGACATGGTGTAGCGCCCTTCCCCGCCAGTCAGGCTCTTCAACTCGGTCGGAAAGTCGGTCAGCACCGATAACGGAACGGCGGCCGATATGCTGGTGAACCCGCCGCGCAGGCTGTCGCTGCCCTGAATGCGCGCCCGCTTGGATGCCAGCGTGCCGGTGACATCACCCATTGCATGATCCGGCACGCTCACTTCCAGGTCGACGATGGGTTCGAGAATTTGCGGGCCGGCATTCCTGATGGCCTCGAGAAATGCCCGCCGGCCGGCAATGACGAAGGCGACCTCCTTGGAGTCCACTGGATGGTGCTTGCCGTCATAGACGACCGCTTCGATATCCTGCATGGGAAAGCCGGCAATGGCGCCTTCATCAAGTAGCTGACGCACGCCCTTTTCGACCGCCGGGATCAGGTTGGTGGGAATTGCGCCGCCGACCACTTCGGACCGGAACCGGAACCCCTCGCCGCGACCGAGCGGTGCCACACGCATGAACACTTCACCGAACTGCCCGGCACCGCCCGTCTGTTTCTTGTGCCGATAATGGCCCTCGGCCGGCCTCGTGATGGTCTCACGGTAGGCCACTCGCGGCGTGCGGGTATCGACTTCCGCGTTGTAGCGCTGGCGCATGCGCTCGAGCATGATCCGCAGGTGCATCTCGCCGAGACCACGAATGATCGTTTCGTTGAGCTCCTGATTGTGTTCGACCTTGAAACAGGGGTCCTCCTCGGCCAGTCGCGCCAGGGCCGTGGCCACTTTCTGCTCGTTACCACGCGTGGTTGCCTCCACGGCCAGCCCGAACATGGGTTGCGGGAAGTCCACGGACTTGAGGTAGTAATGATCCTCATCGTGGCTGTCGTGGAGTATCGCGTCGTAGTAGACGTCGTCGACCTTGGCCAGGGCGCAAATGTCCCCTGGAACCGCGCGATCGATCTCGACGTGCTCCTTGCCCTGGATTCGATACAGGTGGGAAACCTTGATCGGCTTGCGGCCATCGCCGACATAGAGCTGGGTATCCGGAGTGATCGTGCCCTGGTAGACGCGAAAGATCCCCAGCTTGCCTGCGTAGGGGTCGTTGGTCACCTTGAACACGTGGGCGAGAACATGGGCATCCGGGTCGGGTCGGGCTTCGACCCGCTCGTTGTCCGGCCCTTTGCGAAACGGCGGCGGATTGCCTTCGACCGGACTCGGCAGCAGGTGTTTGCAGAATCGCAGGAACTCGCCACAGCCGGCTCCGGTCAGCGCCGAAGTGAAGCAGATCGGTACCAGGTGACCCTCGCGCAGCGATTTCTCGAACGCGTCGTGCAATTCCTCCGGATCGATCTCCTCGCCTTCCAGGTACTTGGCCATCAGCACTTCATCGGTCTCGATGACCTGATCGATGATCTCGGTATGCGCTTCGGCCACCGAAAAGATATCGGTCTCGCCATCCGTTTTGAAAAAACAGTCATGAACGGTCGTGAAGTTCTCGGCAGGCAGGTTGATGGGCAGGCACTGTGGGCCGAACTCTTCACGAATCTCCTTGACCAGGGACTCGAGGTCGATGCCCTCGGCATCGATGCGATTGATGACGATGACGCGACACAACTTGCGCTGGCGCGCCCTGCGCATCAGCCGGCGCGTGGACATCTCGATGCCGTTGTTGGCATTGATGACGACGGCCGCGGTTTCTGCCGCCGCCATGGCCGACAGGGCCTGGCCGCGAAAATCGGGATCCCCGGGGGTATCGATGAGATTGATGTGAACCCCCTGGTGGTCGCTGGAGGCCAGTGCCGACACCAGCGAGTGCTGGTAATCCTTCTCGAGCGGATCGAAATCGGCGACCGTGGTACCGCGTTCCACGGTGCCCGGTTCGCCCAGCTGGCCGGCCTTGACCAGGAGCATTTCGAGCAGTGTGGTTTTGCCCGCGCCGGTATGTCCGAGCAGGGCGAGGTTGCGTATTTCGCCAGTGTCGTACCCGCTCATCGAACCACCTCCCGGATTGTTGTTTAAACCGCATCGTAATTCACCTTCCGTTCGGCGGCAAATCACCTCTTCCACAATTCAGAATCGGTTCAGGCGGCGAAGGATAATCTTTTCGTCACCGTGCCAATGCACATCAAGCACTGCAGACCGGGAGATTGCCAAATGATCATCAGAACTTCACTTGCAACCGCATTGCTGCTGGCCGCAGGCATGGCCCACGCCGGGGGCGTCCAGTATCACTATGCACCGGTCGTCAGTGTCGAACCGCGCTACCAGACGCACCGGACTCCCGTCGATCGTGAAATCTGCTGGGAAGAACAGGGATACGAACGCGTTCGTGAAGGTAGCGGTTCGGCGACTCCCACCATCGTCGGCGCTTTGATCGGTGGTGTGGTCGGAAACCAGTTCGGTAGCGGCAGCGGTCGGCGCGCCGCGACAGCCGCGGGTGCGGCCGTCGGCGGCACCATTGGACACGACATCGGCCGCAGCAATCGAGGCTCAACGCATTACCACCCCGTCAGCCGTGAACGCTGCAGCGTGCAACGCGACTGGCGTGAAGAACAGGTTGTCAGCGGGTATCGAGTCGGCTACCGCCACGGTGGGGAGGTGTATTACACCCACATGCGCCATCATCCCGGCGATAGCATCAGGCTCCGCGTTACCGTCACGCCGGCGCCCTGAGCATCCGACGCTGTTCTTTCACAAGCCCCGCCACACTGGCGGGGCTTTACTTTTCCTGATTCGCGTCGTGTCTCAATGTCCGGATCTCGGTGGCACCGTGGCCGGCCTCAAGCGGGAGGATCCGCTTCAGTTCGACGCGGTGGCGAGGCCTTCAGCGAATCCTCCCGCTTGAGGCCAGCGCTCCGCGTCATTGTCAGGGCTTTTTGCTTCCGACCGAGACACGACGCGAATCAAGTTACTTTATACGGGCGCGGGTGACCGCGATATGTGCAGCATCTGGCATCAATATTGCATTATTTGTGACTGGATACACAGTTGGACATCCGGAACATTGCCCGGTGAAACGGGGGGCTTCGGGAGCAAAGGGGTCGAGAAATGGTTTTCAAGGACGAGCAGAACCAGTCTGCCGCGAAAAAGACTGGAGGAAAATTCCATGCACCCGGCACAATGCGCGTCCTGGTCGGTGGACTCAGGTTGCTGGCAGGTGCCCTCATTGTTTTCGCCTCCCTGACCCTGGCCATGTATGCCGGCCGGGTGGAGGCCGTTTCACCGAGTGGC
>SKZJ01000044.1 GCA_007127425.1 Wenzhouxiangella sp. | reverse complement strand
TAAAGCGGGGATTAGATCCGGTGGCCTTGTTTTAGCATGGGTGGCCAATGGTGAGGCGTAAACCATTGGCCATCTTCACGGAAAGGAAACCACGTCGCTTCGCCCCCGTTTCACATTTCACGTTTTCCGGTTCGTAGAGTGGCGCGTCGACACCGAACTAATGAAGGCTATTCGCTGGCCTCAAGCCACAGGCACTTGCCAGCAGTTTCCCGAATCGCCTCCAGCCGCGCCCGGTGCGCAGCCAGCTCATCGCCAGTCGCCTTGCGCACCACCAGCTTCGACAGGTCAATCTCGCCCAAAGGCTCGTGGCCTTCGCCGCCATCGGAGTCGGACGACAGATCCAGGCAAAGATCGACCTGGCCACCGGTCATGGCCAGATAGACCTCGGCCAGCAACTCGGCATCGAGTAACGCGCCGTGCAGTTCGCGGCCGGAATTATCGACTTCGTAGCGCTTGCACAAGGCGTCCAGGCTCACCCGCTGCCCCGGGTGCAGCTCGCGGGCCAGGTGCAGCGTATCGAGCACGGTGGCGTGCTCCTCAACCCGCGCCGGAGAATCCAGCCTTGCGAGTTCAGCGTCGAGGAAACCGACGTCGAACGAGGCATTGTGGATCACCAGTTCGGAGTCGCGAATGAAATCGATGAAATCTTCGGCGACATCGGCAAAACGCGGCTTATCGGCCAGGAATTCATTGGTGATGCCGTGAACCTGGATCGCGCCGTGCTCGACCTCGCAATCGGGGTTCAGATAGACATGGAACGTGCGATTGGTAATGCGCCGTTCGACCATTTCCAGGCAACCGATCTCGATGATGCGGTGGCCCTCCGACGGCTCCAGGCCGGTTGTTTCCGTATCCAGTACGACTTGCCTCATTTGACCCTCTTTTTATTCATCCACAGATAAACACAGATTTGAAAATCGCAAGACGACTCGTTGATGTATCCAGTTCCCGCCGAGTCAATTTCAAGAAATGTTTTTATACCTGTGTTCATCTGTGTTCATCTGTGGACAAAAGGTTTTTACTGCTGACCCTTCGCCGCCTCGCTGGCAAGCTCATCGGCGCGTTCATTCTCCGGGTGCCCGGAGTGACCTTTCACCCAGTCCCATTGCACCTGGTGGCGTTCGCGGGCTCGGTCGAGGCGTTGCCAGAGTTCGGCGTTCTTCACGGCTTTCTTCGAGGCGGTCTTCCAGCCGTTTTTCTTCCAGTTGGTCATCCACTCCGTGATGCCCTTGCGCACGTACTGTGAATCGGTGGTCAGGATCACGTCACTGGGCCGCTTGAGTGCCTCCAGAGCCTGGATGGCAGCCATCAACTCCATGCGATTGTTGGTGGTGTCGGCCTCGCCACCTGAAAGCTCGCGTTCGTGGCCATTCCAGCGCAACAACGCACCCCAGCCACCGGGGCCGGGATTGCCCAGGCAGGCGCCATCGGTCCAGATATGGATTTGCCCGCTACGAGTCATGCCGCCCGGCACTGGGTGACGGCGGCCGCGCCCGGCGACGCCTGTGGGCGTGAAAAGCGCAACGGCTCGATCCGGGCCGGCTCGGCCGGCTTGCGCGCCACCAGCACCAGCGCGGCACTCAAACCTGGCACAAATCCTCGCACCTGGCTGGCCATGGGCGTGGCCAGGCTGAACCCGCGCCGTGCGTGCAGAATCTGGAAATGCGGCCAGCTCGGCAGGCGCAAGGCATCCCGCCCGATTTCACGCCAGGCCAGATGGTGCCAGGGGTTGGCGGTCACCGAAATCAGGACGCCATTCGGCTTGAGCACACGCAGGGCTTCATCGAGCGGGTCGACCTCGATCGCCGGCTGCCAGACATGTCGCAGCAGGATCAACGGCACCGACCGATCCTCCAGTGGCCAGAGATCCAGCGGGGCACGGAACGGCCAGCGACAGGTGGCACCGTCGACCAACACCCGGCAACGCTCCACGCTCAGATCCGGCGAGGCACTGGCGGTCGGGGCGATTTCCAGCAACCAGCGAGCATGCACACCGGCCAGCCCCGCTGCCACCAGGGGGGCTTCGCGTCGCTGCAGCCGGTCGAATCCGGCCGGCATTCGGTGCACGTTAGAATGGATTGCGTTCACACTGGAAAGGATACCAGAAGGAGCCCGATATGCCGCTGACCATCGAAGCCGTCCCGGTACTGGAGACCAACTATGTCTGGGCACTGCATGACGGTAGCCATTGCGTTCTGGTCGATCCCGGCAGCGCTGCAGAACCCCTGGCTTTTCTGGAAAAAAACCGTCTCGAACTGACTGCCATCCTGATCACCCATCACCACAGGGACCACACCGGCGGACTCGGCGATATCCTCTCGCGCCACGAGGTGCCGGTCTGGGGGCCGCGCGATGCACGCATCGAACAAGTCACGCGTCCGGTCGGTGAGGGAGATCGCATCGAAATCGATCGACCCTCCTTGTCATTCCAGGTACTGGAAACGCCCGGCCACACCACCAGTCACATCATGCTGCATGATGACGAACGCCTGATCAGCGGCGACACGCTGTTTTCCATCGGCTGCGGCCGCCTGTTCGAGGGCACACCGGAACAGATGCTGGCTTCGCTCGACAAGCTGTCCAACCTGTCCGGCGAACTGAAAATCTACTGCGGCCACGAATACACGCTCGACAACTGCCGCTTCGCCCTGGAAGTCGAGCCCGACAACATGGCGCTGAAGCAGCGCTTCGAGGAGGCACGCGGCCTGCGCGAACAGGGGCGCATCACCCTGCCCTCCACCCTGGCCGAGGAACGCGCCACCAACCCGTTCCTGCGCGCCCGCGAGCCCGCGGTCATCGAAGCCGCCAACCGGCGCGAACCCGGCACCGGCAACAACCCGGCCGCAGTCTTCGGCGTGATCAGACGCTGGAAGGATGGCTGATCGCTGGCCGCACTACGCCGGCGCAATCGCGCCTTGCATCTGGCCCCTGAGGCACTCGCTATAAGTAACAATTTGAGTGACGGGGTAAACTAGGGGCAGTATCCACCGGCAAGCCCCGACACCACGCATGCCCAAGCCCACCATTCCCAACCAGGACGAACTCCAGCAAACCATCGAGGAGCTGCGAAGGGCCGAGCGTATTCAGAATGCCCTGTACCAGATCTCTGACCTGGCCGGCGCCGATCTGGACACCGATGACATCCTCCAGCGGCTGCATCAAATCATTTCCGAGCTGATGTACGCCGAGAACTTCTACATCTTTCTCTACAATGCAAGCCAGGACACGGTGCGGTTCCGCTACTTCGCCGATGTTGCCACGGAACCCCCGGACATGGAGGCGGACATCCCTCTGGACAGTCTGGAGCACAGTCTGACCTGGTACGTGATCCGGCTGGCCAGGCCGGTACGGGGCTCGCTTGACACCATTGCAAGAGAACTGCCCGGGCCGCTCAAGGCCCGCGGTGCCAACGCGAAGGACTGGCTTGGTGTTCCCATGCTCGACGGAGGCCAGGTCAAGGGCATCCTGGTCGTGCAGAGCTACGACGAGCAGGAGACCTACAGCAAGGATGACCAGAACCTGCTCAGCTTCGTTGCCAGCCACATTCTCACCATGCTGCAACGCCGGTGGGCCAACCGTGAACTGGAACAGGCGGTCATTGCGCGCACCCGGGAACTGGCCGAAGCCAACCGCAACCTGAAAGCCGAGGTCGCCCAGCGTCGTCGAAACGAGCGGCTGCAGAAAGCGCTTTACCACATTGCCGAACAGGCCGGTGAGATTGGCCAGGAGAAGGCCTTTTTCCGACTGGTGCATCATGAAGTGGCCGAACTGATCTATGCTGACAACTTCTTCATCGCCCTGTTGGTCGATGACGATCAGGCGCTGGAGTTCGGCTACTACGCCGACGAGTATCTGCGATCCCAGAGCAAACGCCCTCTGGGCATGGGGATGTCCGAGTATGCGCTTAGTCAGGACAATGGTGTGCTGCTCACTCGAAAGGACATGCAACGTCTTGCTGATGCAGGAAAGGCAGTCATCAAGGGTGAACTGGCACATGCATGGATGGGGGTGCCGTTACAGTGTGAGGGCAAGACGCTGGGGCTGATCGTCGTGCAGAGTTATCGCGAGGATCGACTCTATCGGGAGGAAGACCTGCAACTCCTTCGTTTCGTCTCCACGCAGATTGCCAGCAGCCTTGAGAGAAAAAGAGCACTGGCCTCGCTGAGCGAAGCCAAGCGCACGCTGGAGCAGCGTGTCGAGGAACGAACCCGTGAGCTTTCCGAAGCGAACCAGGCCCTGGAAAGCGCCAACAAGGCGCTTGGAGAGCAGAGCCTGACCGATCCCCTGACGGGCCTGCGTAATCGCCGCTACCTCGCCGATCAAGCACCCGTCGATGTTGCGTTGATCGACCGGCACTACAGAGAGTACAAGTCCAGCCCTGACAAGAACCAGGGAGCTAATGTCAACCTGCTTTTCCTCATGATCGATATCGATCACTTCAAACAGGCCAACGATATATACGGCCACGCCGCGGGTGATCGTGTTCTCGAACAGATGTCCGGCATTCTGCTCAGAAATATCCGGGAGTCCGATACGGCCGTGCGCTGGGGTGGCGAGGAGTTCCTCCTGGTGGCACGTTTCACCGATTCGGAGTTCGCCCCGACCCTCGCCGAACGCTTGCGACAAAGCATCGCCGACCACCGATTCGATCTCGGTGACGGCCGAAGCATGAGTCTGACGTGCTCAATCGGCTATGCGCAGTACCCCGTGTTCCCCGACAACGCCAGGATGGTCCACTGGGAAGAAGTGATCAAGCTTGCCGACAACTGCCTGTATGCGGCCAAGCGCACCTGGCGCAATGCCTGGATCGGAGTGCGATGGGCGAGCACCCCGCCACAGGATGAGTTGCCTGATCGGATCAGTCAGGCACTGCCCGAGCTGGTTCAGGCTGGTTACCTCGAGGTACAAAGCTCGCACCGCGAAACTTCCAGTATCAAATGGCCGCGTAACGCGACTCAGACAGCCAAACCGGCGGCATGACCCGAGGCCCAGGCCCACTGGAAATTGTGGCCACCGAGATGGCCGGTCACATCCACCACTTCGCCGATGAAGTAGAGCCCCGGGTGATTGCGGCACTCCATGGTCTTTGACGACAGCACATCGGTATCCACACCGCCCAGCGTGACTTCGGCCGTACGGTAGCCTTCGGTATCGGCCGGCCACACGCGCCAGGGCTTGAGACGGCCCGCGATGGCGGCGATCGCCTCGTCACCAATCTCGGCCATGGGGCGGTCTTCCAACCACAACTCGCACCAGCGCTGCACCAGTCGTTTGGGCAGGTGCTCGGCCAGCACATTCTTGAGGTGAGTACGCGGCCGCTGACGACGCTCGGCACGCAGGTGTTCGACCAGGTCGAGATCCGGCAGCAGGTCGATAGCCACCGGCTCGCCAGGCTGCCAGTAAGACGACACCTGCAGCATGGCCGGGCCGCTCAGCCCCTTGTGAGTAAACAGGATATTCTCCCGGAATACGGCACCTCCGGCCTCGCTGGCGGTATCGACCGACACCCCGGCCAGCCCCTCGATCTGTGAGAGCTTGCGGCCCTCGAACACGAACGGCACGAGGGCGGCCCGGGTCGGCTGCACGGCCATTCCCAGTGACCGGGCCAGGTCGAACCCGAATCCGGTCGCGCCCATGCGAGGAATCGAGTATCCGCCGGTGGCAATCACCAGCGATTCGCAATGAATTCTTTCCGAGCCGGTTCTCAGGCGATGCGGCGGACCGAGCTGTTCGATCTCGACCGGTGAATGCGTACGCACTTCCGCCCCGGCCGCTGCACATTCGGCCAGCAGCAGCGCCACGATGTCTTTCGAAGACTGATCACAGAAAAGCTGCCCGAGCTTCTTCTCGTGGTAAGGCACACCGTGCTTTTCAACCAGTGCGATGAAATCCCAGGGCGTGTAGCGGCTCAGCGCCGACTTGCAGAAATGCGGGTTGGCCGAGAGAAAATGCTCCGGCATGGAATACATGTTGGTGAAATTACAGCGCCCGCCCCCGGACATCAGGATCTTCTTGCCGATCTTATTGGCATGATCGAGCACCAGTACCCGCCTGCCGCGCCCCCCTGCCGTCAATGCACACATCAGGCCGGCTGCGCCGGCACCGATGACCACGACATCTACCTGCAAGTCCGGCACTGAGGCGTTCGTCATGGCTGTCAGGGCTTGGCCGTTTCGGCGTGAATCGGAGCACTTGTGGAATTGACGATCAAAGTGCAGGCCGGCACAGACATGCCGGCCTGCCTCGGTTTATTGAATCAGAAACCGAAACGCATTGAAATATTGAACAAGTCGGCACTGTCGACGCGCTCCCAGGACACCTCAGCTCCCAGCGCCTGGCTGAAGGCCATGCCCACGCCGAGACCGGCACCGAATTCCCAGGTGCTGTCGGAAGCCGACACACCCAGCGCGGACCCCTTCACCTTGTAGTTCACGTAGGAAGTCTGCAGGAAACCGTACAAACCGCCATCAGCCTCGTACTGGAATCGCGGTGCCACACCGTAGTAATTGTCGATTTCGACCTTGACGCCTCCCACGGTGTCGTCGTTGATGCCGACGCCGGCCCGCAACTCGGGAATGAAAAACCCGCTACCGGCGACTCCTTCCATCACCGGAAGCCGGTATCCAATCGTTCCTTGCAGCGCTCCCACACTGACATCTTCATCCAGATGGGTGTAGCCCACGCTGCCGGTCACCTGCGCCGAGGCGGCAGAGGCCATCAGCAGTGCAGAAATCGCGAAAACGCCAACACAAATCTTTTTCATCCTTGCTCTCCTTGGTTATTTTTGAACATCGAAAAAACATGCCAGCTACCCCCCAGGATCACCGACACGACCCATTATACATTAATGTTTTCTTAACATCCTGCACTCGCTAGCTTTCCGGCAATTTCACCTGCCCGCATGAGGAGTGAAAGCGCACGCCCCTCGAATTTTTTCAATCACTGTCGGAAGTCGGCCAGTTCCACCTTCAGCCAGGCGCGGGCGCGGCGCAGATCACGAATCACGGTGCGGCTGGATACACCCAGCATGTCTCCGATATCCTCGACGGTGTAGCCGGCGTAAAGCTGTGCTGCGGCCGCTTCAGCCATGCGACGGTCCCGTGACCCCAGGGCCACCAACACCTCCTCGACCGCGATGATCCGGTCCAGATCCTCCCCCGCCAAGCCATATCGCCCCTCATCGAAGGTCTCCCGAACCTGGTCGCCGCCGCGCTTGGACGTCAGTCGCTTGCGCGCATAATCCAGGATGAGCTGGCGCATGACGCATGCCGCCAGGCGCTGAAAGTGAAGTCGGTTCTCGATTGGATCGGTCATGCCGCCACGCAACTTGAGAAATGCCTCATGCACCAGTGCGGTAGTCTGCATCGTCGGGCTGGCGCCCAGGCGATGACGCTGCGCGCGGCCAATTCGCTTCATGTCGTCATAGACCATCGGCACGAGTTGGTCGAATAGCTCCGGCGACGAGCGTATTTCGTCGAGCAATTGCGTGACGTCTTCTCGGGCAACCTCTTTACGTGGCTCGCTTTTCGACACGATGCGTCCAGATCAACAAGATTCTGGTCGACAGTCTAGCAGGACCGTAACAACAGACTTTTGTCCTGCTGGAGGATCATTTCGCGTAGACCTTATTAACCCGTTCATCAAACTGCTTGGCGCTTCAGGCAGAAGAATCAGTTCAATGGAGGAAAGTCATCATGCACAGGAAGTCGTTGATCGTTCTTCCCGCAACCTTGTTGCTGGTTATTGCCTGCGGTGGCGGAAACGGTAGCTTCCAGGATGAAAATGGCAAAAATCACCTCAACTTCAATGGCCGAGACATCGCAGTAGATTCCGTGTACTGCTCCGAAAGAATGGGCCGGGTCACCGTACGTTTCGAGCAAGGAGTGCTATATGTGAGCGAGCGGGATGCACCACCGGGCTACGAGGCGGTGCTGCGCCTCACCTCACCCGAACGCAGCGAATACGTCAACCGGAAAATCGGTAGCAGTTCCTCCGGCCCGGTCCCTACCGAGGGACTGACTCTTGATCTCGACCGTGGTTTGCACGGCGAGACTCGACTGATGCGCTCAATGATCCTGCTCAATCCCGATCGCTTCCCGGATGCAGTACCCAAAACGATGGAGGTTCGTGCGACCTGCCCCACATGAATTGGCGGTCACCAGTCACACCTGGCGCTAACGGGCAAGTATCTCAGTCTCCCTGAGCCTTCAGACGCCATTTCTCCCCTGCAAGATCGTGGCCATTGCCAGGCGCGGACTCGTTCAACTCTGCATAGAGTTCCGCCAGCTCGTTCGCGATATCCCTGGTACGGCTGTGATCATCACCCAGCGCAGCCTTGTAGATCTCGTACGCTTCTAGCAGCGGCCCCTCGGCCTGATCGTGCCGATTCTGCGCAACCAGGGTCAACGCGCGTCGCGCCTGAAAAACACCCAGGTGCCAATGCCCCGGCGGCAAGGCGCGGTGACCACGTTCGACCACCTCGGCCGCCAGTGCTTCAGCTTCTTCATAACGCCCCAGCGACTGCAGGAGCGAGCTGCGGTTGTTGATGAAGATCAGCGTGCGATGATGGTCGTTGCCATACATGCGGCGGGCATTCTGCACGGCCTCCAGTGAAAACGGCTCTGCCTCTTCATTCCTTCCCAGCGCACCAAGCAGGAAACCCATGTTATTGATCGAAACCATGGTGGAGGGATGATCATTACCAAGCACCTGCCTGCGACCTTCCAGTGCTTCCCGGTAATAGGGCAACGCATCGTCCTGGCGCCCCTTCTGTTGCAGCAGCCAGCCCATGTTGCTGACTGATCCCAATGTGTCCGGGTGGTTGTCGCCCAGCATGCGCCGACGGGTTTCCAGCACCTCGCGCAGAAAGGGCGTGGCTTCATCAAAGCGTTCCTGGTCACCGAGCAGCGTACCCATATTGTTTAGCGCGGCCAGGGTCTGCGAATGTTCCGAACCCAAACTTTCACGGCTCATTTCCAGCACATCGGCAAAGTACTGTTCGGCCAGTTCGAGCTCGCCACTCCTGCTGTAGTGCGTACCCATGCTGCCTGTCATAATCAATGTTTGCAGGTGGCGCTCACCCAGTAGCTCTCGATACCCGATCATGGCCTCCTGGTAGAGTCGACGCTGCTCCTCATACTGACCCAGTTGCCCGTGAAGCGCGCCCATTTCGCTGATCGACTGCAATGTATCGAGATCGTCATCGCCCAGCAACTCACGACGAATTTTCAGGGCCTGGGTCTGCGGCGCCTCGGTCCGCTCGCTGATCCCCAACCCCCGCATGGTGGTTGCCGTTACCTGCAAGAGCCTTGCCCGCAAGAGCGGCTGACCGGCAAACTCGCGATCGATGGTCGCAAGCGTCGGTTCGAAGATATTGCGATCCATGGATGCCAACGCGACATCCGTGAAGTTCACGCCGGTTAGCGACTGGTCGAGCAGTTCGAGCTCTCTTTCGATTTCCCCGGGGTCTTCGGTCAACCCCTGCAGGGCCGACCGGCGCTTGTCCAGGGTCTCCTGACGCAATCCGATACCCATCGCCGCAGGATCGACGGCTGCCAGGCGTGCGGACTGAAAATCCACGACTTGCTGGAGCTCTTCGGCCAACTGCTCGGACTGCTGCTCGGCCTGAATCGCCCGCTCTGCCTCCAGTTCAGCCCGATCACGCTGCAGCGTGGCATGGTGGGCCTGCCAGAGCGCACCGACGACAGCAAGGCACAGGACAATCGATACGGTGACCGTGACACCGGCGGCAAGGCGATGGCGGCGAATAAAGCGCGACAGGAGATAGGTGCGGGTTTGTCGGCGAGCCCGCACTGGAAAGCCTTCCCGGCAACGACGCACGTCTTCCAGCAACTGGGAGACTCCGGCATAGCGCACGTCGGGGTCTTCGGCACAGGCACGGTCAATGATCGCGACCAGATCGTTTCTGTATGCCAGGTCGGCCGGTAGTTCCCGATCGATCGACTGACCGGGCGCGACCCGACGGACCACACCGCTCAATAGCCATTGCAACAATACGCCCAGCGACCAGATGTCGGACTGGGTCGAGACGCTTTCGCCCCTGAGCTGTTCGGGAGCGCAAAATGCCGGGGTCAGCGCGCCACTGCCCACACTTTCCGTATCCCCTTCGTCGTGGAGAAGTCTCGCCACGCCGAAGTCGACCAGCCGGACCCGGTCAGTTTCCGTAACGCGAACGTTGGCCGGCTTGAGATCACCGTGGACTACCTGGCGCTGGTGTGCATGCCCGACGGCCTCGGCGACCTGCTCGAACAGATCCAGGCGAGCCGCAAGATCGCACTCATGCCGGTCGAGATACTCGTCGAGATCATGCCCCGCGATCCATTCCATGACCAGGAAGGCGTGACCGTCTTCCGTGGTCCCGCCATCGATCAACCTGGCTATATTGCGATGATTGAGGCGCGCCAGAAGTTGCCGCTCGATCCTGAGCCGCTCATCCAGATTGTCCCTGCGGATCCGTATCAGCTTGATCGCGACCGTCATTTCGAAGGCGCCGTCTGCCCGTTCGGCACGATAGACCGAACCCATGCCGCCACTGCCGACCGCCTCGACCACACACCACGCCCCCAGCCGCGTTCCAGGCGCCAGCACCAGTTCGCTCGCTTTGCTGGATTCCCGAACAGCGCTGCCGGCACGCTGGAACAAATCGTCGATCTCGCCGCCCGTTTCCTCGGCAGCTTCGAGCAGCTCGACCAGCCATCGATGGATTCTCGGAGCACGCCTGGCGAGGCTCCGGAGCTGTCGATCCCGGGATGCCTGATCGACATCCATGAGCTGATCGAACAGGTGATCGAGCAGACTCCTGCGGGCGCGAGTCAATCGCGCCCTGGAGGGTTCATTCGACACGGCGTGGCTCGTGGTTGGCTTGAATGACCATCACTTTACTACATGGTGTCCCGGCAACGGCTTGAGGTCCGTGCCGACCGCCCCGGCTGCTGCTCCTGTCAGGGAGGCTTGCACATGCATTGGAAGCAAGCTACGCTATTGACTTATCTTTCCATCGCGATAAAAGGATATTATCATCGACCTGGAACGTGTCAATCGGCATTGCAGCCTGCTGGGTGATTCGACCCGACTGCGGTTGCTGGCCTTGCTGGAAGCCGAGGAGTTGACCGTGGCCGAGCTGGCCGAGGTGACCCACCTCGCACAGCCCCGTGTGTCCACGCATCTGGCGCGTCTGCGCGAGGCCGAGCTGGTGGTCGACCGGCGCGAGGGGGTTTCAGTCTACTATCGCCTGGGCAACCCGGACGATAACCTGGAGCTTCATCGCCTGTGGGCGCTGTTCCGCGAGAATCTGGACGACGCGCAGATCGCGGCCGACGCCGAACACCTGCCCGAAGTGCTGGCCCGGCGTGCGGTGGGGCGCAACTGGCCCGACAGTGTCGCCGGCGACATGGAGCGGCATTATTCGCCAGGTCGCACCTGGGAGGCGACGGCGCGGGCGCTGGTACAACTGCTCTCGCTGGGGCGGGTACTGGATATCGCTTCCGGAGACGGCGTCATGGGCGAGCTGCTTTCACGCCGGGCCGAGTCGATCGACTGCATGGACGTTTCGGAAAAGGTGGTGGCCGCCGGCCGCGAGCGCGTGGCCGGGCTGAACAATGTGCGATTCCACCTGGGCGACATGCATGCCCTGCCCTTCGAGGATGCAAGCTTCGATACCGTGTTGATGATGCATGCCCTGCCCTACAGCCGCAAACCGGCGCTGGCGATCGGCGAGGCCGCCCGCGTGCTGCGCCCCGGTGGGCGCCTGATCGGCGCCACGCTCAAACGCCACCGTCATACCGGTCACGTCAAGACCTACGGCCATGCCAATAGTGGTTTCACCACCGCGCAACTGACCGAACACTGTGCTGCCGCCGGGCTGGAAACCGACTTCTGCGATGTCACGTCCATCGAGCGCAAGACACCCAATTTCCGCATCATTACACTCCTGGCCAGAAAACCATGACTTCACTTCCGTGGAATGACCCGGCACGGGTCGATCAGCTTGTT
>SKZJ01000126.1 GCA_007127425.1 Wenzhouxiangella sp. | reverse complement strand
TCAGCCTCCGAAGTCGTCGAGCAGGATGTTCTCCGGTTCCACACCCAGGTCGGTGAGCATCTTGATCGCCGATGAGTTCATCATCGGCGGGCCGCACAGGTAGTATTCGCAGTCTTCGGGGGCCGGGTGCTCCTTGAGGTAGTTGTCGTAGAGGACCTGGTGAATGAAGCCGGTCAGGCCTTCCCATTCGTCTTCCGGCTGAGGATCGGACAGCGCCAGGTGCCAGGTGAAGTTCTCGTTCTCCTCGGCCAGCTTGTCGAATTCCTCGACGTAGAAGGCCTCGCGATAGGAGCGGGCACCGTACCAGAAGGTGATCTTGCGGTCGGTATCGAGACGCAACAACTGGTCGAAGATGTGCGAGCGCATCGGCGCCATGCCGGCACCGCCGCCGATGAACACCATCTCGGCATCGGTATCCTTGGCGAAGAACTCACCGAACGGACCGAATACGGTCAGCTTGTCACCGGGTTTGAGATTGAACAGGTAGGACGACATCAGTCCCGGCGGCACGTCCTTCTTGTCAGGCGGCGGCGTGGCAATGCGGATATTGAACTTGAGGATCCCTTTCTCATCCGGGTAGTTGGCCATGGAGTAGGCGCGGACGACTTCTTCCCGGTTGACTGTCTCCAGGTCGAACAGATCGAAGTGCTCCCAGTCCTTCCGGAACTCATCGGGGATATCGAAATCCTTGAACTTGACGTGGAAGGGCGGGGCTTCCATCTGCACGAAACCGCCGGCACGGAAGTCGACTTCCTCGCCTTCGGGCAGCTTGAGCACGAGTTCCTTGATGAAGGTGGCGACGTTGTCGTTGGAAATGACTTCGCACTCCCACTTCTTGACCTCGAAGAACTCCGCCGGCACCTCGATCTTCATGTCGCGCTTGACCGGCACCTGGCAGGCCAGGCGGAAGTTTTCTCGCACTTCACCTCGGGTGAAGTGGTCGACCTCGGTCGGCAGGATGTCGCCGCCACCGTCGTGCACCTGCACGCGACACTGGCCGCAGGTGCCGCCGCCGCCGCATGCCGATGACAGGAAGATGCCCTTGGCCGACAGCGTATTGAGCAGCTTGCCGCCGGCGCTGGCAACCAGCGTCTTGTCGGGGTCATCATTGACCTCGATGTTGACGTCGCCGCTGACAACCAGCTTGGAGCGGGCGAAAAGAATCACCATCACCAGCAGCAGAACCACGCCGGTGAATGTGGTGACGCCGAACAGAATCTCCAGAATCATGCTAACTCCCGAACTCGATCCGCGCCGGCTACAGCTGAACGCCGGCAAATGACATGAAGCCCAGCGACATCAGGCCGACCACGATGAAGGTGATGCCCAGGCCCTTGAGGCCGTCGGGCACGTCGCTGTACTTGAGTTTCTCCCGGATTGCGGCCAGCAGCACGATGGCCAGTGCCCAGCCCACGCCGGCACCAAAGCCGAACACCACGCTCTCACCGAACTCGTAGTGACGCTCGACCATGAACAGGCTGGCGCCGAGAATGGCGCAATTGACCGTGATCAGCGGGAGGAAGATGCCCAGCGCGTTGTAGAGCTTGGGGACGTACTTGTCGAGCGTCATCTCGAGAATCTGCACCAGGGCCGCGATCACTCCGATGTAGACCATCAGACCCAGAAAGCGCAGGTCGACAGTCTCCAGGGCGGCAATGCCGGTCCAGGCCAGTGCGCCCTCGTCGAGCACCTGGTGCAGCATCAGGTTGTTGAACGGTACCGTAAGAGTCAGCACCACGACCACGGCAATGCCCAGACCAAGTGCCGTCTCGACCTTCTTGGACACGGCCAGGAACGTACACATGCCGAGGAAGAATGCCAGTGCCATGTTCTCCACGAACACGGCGCGGATGAACAGGCTCAAATAATGTTCGAACATGTCCGGCTCCTTGCCTGCCTGTCATGAATCATTGTCATCATCTCAGTGTTCATTGCCTCAGAATGCCTCGCTGGTGCGGGAGTTGGGGGCAATGCGGTACTGTTCTTCCTCGACCTGGGCCGGCCGCCAGGCACGGAGTGCCCAGATGAAGAAGCCGATCAGGAAGAAGGCGCTCGGCGGCAGCAGCATCAGGCCGTTGGTCTGGTACCAGCCACCTTCGGTCACCGGCGTGAGGATGTTGACGCCCATCAGTGAACCGGAGCCGAACAGCTCGCGGCAGACACCGACGAAGATCAGCACGATGGAATAGCCGATGGCGTTGCCGATGCCGTCAAGTGCGGCCATGCCCGGCGAGTTGCTCATCGCAAACGCTTCCGCACGACCCATGATGATGCAGTTGGTGATGATCAGTCCCACGAACACCGACAACTGTCGGCTGATGTCGTAGGCCACCGCCTGCAGCGTCTGGTCGACGATGATCACCAGCGAGGTGATGATCGTCATCTGCACGATGATGCGGATATTCGAGGGGATGTGGTTGCGAATGATGCTGACGAACATGTTCGACAGCGTCATCACGAACAGTACCGCCAGACACATGGTCAGCGTGGTCTGCATCGTCGTGGTGATCGCCAGCGCCGAACAGATGCCCAGGATCTGCAACGCGATCGGGTTGTTGTTGAAAATCGGCTCGAAAAGAACGCTTTTCGCTTTCACTTGTGCCATATCCGTTACTCCTCTACGGCCACGACCGCGGCCCAGCTGTCGTCGCCGTACTGCTGTTCACGCATGCGTTCCAGGTAAGGACCAAAACCGCGATCGCCGACCCAGAACCGAACCATGTTGCTGACCCCGTTGGCGGTGATGGTTGCGCCGGAAAGTCCATCGATCTTGTGTTCGCTGTCGGGCATGTCCGGGCTTACCGAGCCCTTGATGACCTCAATGGCGATATTGCCAGCATCGTCATAGAGTTGCTTGCCGACCCAGTTTTCCTGCCAGCGCGGATTGTCGATCTCGCCGCCCAGGCCCGGCGTTTCGGCGTGGTCGAAAAACCCGATCCCGGCCACCGTGTTGGCGTCGGCTTCCAGGGCGAGGAATCCGTACATGGTCGACCACAGCCCGTAGCCGTGTACCGGCAAGATGATGCGATCGATATCACCATCCGCGCCGCGGGCCAGGAAAACTTCTGCAACATTGGCCTGGCGGCGGATTCCGGCAGGATCGGGGGAGATCCGTCTGCTTTGTTCCGGGTCACGCGCGGCGCGGCGCTGGTCGTACTCTTCCGGACGTTCCACGTACTCGCCGGTTTCGATCTCGACGAAGCGTCTCTCGATGTTCTCGAAGGCCGAACGAATGTCCATGCCGGGTTCATACAGTCCAGCGGCCTGCAGGATGTTTTGCTGGCGGAACTGCATGCGGTTGTCGTGCTGCGCCGGGCGCAGCCCGACCGCCAGGGTGGAAACCACCACGGCGCAGACAAGGCAAAGGAAGAAAGCGACCCTGAGGGTATTGCCGATGGATTCTCTGTTATTGGCCATGATATCAAGCTCCACTGCGCCGCAGGCGACGGCGGATGTTGGCCTGGATGACGAAGTGATCGATCAACGGAGCGCACAGGTTGCCGAACAGGATGGCCAGCATGACGCCTTCCGGGAATGCCGGGTTGACCACTCGAATCAGTACCGTCATGACGCCGATGAGTGCGCCGAAGATCAGTTTGCCGGTGTTGGTCATCGATGCCGAGACCGGATCGGTGGCCATGAACACCAGGCCGAAGGCGAAACCACCCAGAGACAGGTGCCAGAACCACGGCATGTCGAACATCGGGTTGGTGTCGCTGCCGATCATGTTGAACACGGTGGCCATCGCGGCCATGCCCAGCAGCATGCTCAGCATGATCCGCCAGGAGGCGATCTTGGTCGTCAGCAGGATGACTGCGCCGAGCGCGATCAGAAGCAGCGAAGTTTCGCCGATGGACCCCTGGATACCGCCCAGCGAGGTCTGCATCCAGGTCAGGTCGACGCCGCTCATGGTGCCGGCCACTTCATTGATGCCGGCGGAATAGTCGAGTTCGCCTTCGGCTGCCAGTGCCAGGGCGGTGGCCCCGGAGAAGCCGTCGACGGCCGTCCACACCGAGTCACCGCTCATGTGTGCGGGATAGGCGAAGAACAGGAAGGCGCGACCGACCAGGGCGGGGTTGAGGAAGTTCTTGCCGGTGCCGCCGAAGATCTCTTTGCCGATCACCACGCCGAAGCTGATGCCGAGAAAGACCATCCACAGCGGGATGGTGGGGGGCAGAATCAGTGTGAACAGGATGCCGGTAACGAAGAAGCCTTCGTTGACCTCGTGACCACGCTTCCATGCAAACAGCCCTTCCCAGATGAAGCCGCCAAGGTAGGTGACCAGGAAGATCGGCACGTAGTAGACCGCGCCGTGCAGGAAGTTGGCGTACCAACTGGCCGGATCGAAGCCGGCGAACATCGCCACGATATCGGTGCGCCAGCCCGGGATCGGGTCGTAGCCGAACTCGGCAATCTGCAGGTTGGCCTGGTAGCCGGTATTGAACATGCCGAAGATCAGCGCCGGCAGGGCGGCAAACCACACCGTCATCATGACCCGCTTCAGGTCGATGCCGTCACGGATGTGGGCACTGGTGCGCGTGGTGTCCGACGGGCTGTACAGCATGGTGTCGAACATCTCGTAAAAGACGTAGTAGCGCTCGAACTTGCCGCCCTCGTGAAAGTGCGGCGCGATCTTGTCGTCGATGTATTTTCGCAGGCCCACGTCAGCCCTCCGCCTCGATGGTTGTCAGAATGTCCCTGAGAATCGGGCCGTACTCGTACTTGCCGACACAGGTGTAGGTGCACAGCGCCAGGTCTTCCTCGACCAGTTCCAGCGCACCCAGGGACAGGGCCGTTTCGAGGTCTCCGACCACCAGGGCGCGCAACAGTTGCGTGGGCAGGATGTCGAGGGGCATGACCGTCTCGTACTGTCCCAGCGGCACCATGGCGCGTTCGCTGCCGTTGGTGGTCGTGGTGAAGTCAAAGCGCTTGCCGGGCATCAGTTTCGACAGGTAGATATTGAGCGTCGAGTGTCGCTCAAGGCCCGGCGAGAGATAGCCGAGCAGCTTGCGTTCCTTGCCTTCGAGCATCACCGTGGCCTGGTTGGCCAGGCGGCCGAGCCAGGCCGTGGCATCCCGGGCGTTGTGGCCGTTGAAGACCGAGCCGGAAATGATCCGGTTGTCGCCGGGTTCCAGTTCGTTCTCGGTCAGATCCTCCAGCGAAGCACCGAGGCGGGTCTTGAGCAGGCGCGGTTGGGTAACCTGCGGGCCGGCCAGGGCGACCACTCGGTCGGTGTAGAGGCGACCGCTTGTGAACAGGTGGCCGATGGCGATCACGTCCTGGTAGCCCACAGTCCACACTTCGCGGTTCATGTTCACCGGGTGCAGGAAATGGATGTGCGTGCCGGCGTTGCCGGCCGGGTGCGGCCCGGCAAAAACCTCTTCTCGAACCTGGCCCCCTTCGAAGGACGGCAGTTCGGTATCGGGTGCCCGGCAGACCCAGACTGTGCCTTCGGTCAGTCGCGAAAGGACGGCCAGGCCGTTGCGGAATGCGTTCTCTTCGCCGGCGATGACCACGTCGGGGCGTGCAGCCAGGGGGTTGGTATCGGTGACCGAGACGAAGATCGCTTCCGGTTCGTTGTCGAGTGCCGGCACCTTGCCGAACGGTCGGGTACGGATCGATGTCCACTCACCCGATTTGACGAGCTGATCGCGCACCTTCTTCCGGTCGAGGCTGGTCAGCGCGCTGTCCGGGTGGGCGGTGAATTTCTCGTCGCCGTCGCCGCCAATGTCGATGACGACCGACAGCAGCATGCGGCGGTGACCGCGGTTGATCGCACGCACGCGTCCGGCAGCCGGCGCGGTGTAGAGCACCCCCTCGTTCTTCTTGTCCTCGAACAGGGGCTGGCCGCGTTTGACGCGGTCACCCTCGGACACCAGCATGGTGGGTTTCATGCCGGGGTAATCGCCACCGAGTACGGCCACGGAGCGGACCTTCCGGCCCTGCTCGATTTCCTGGCGCGGTTTTCCCGCGATGGGGACGTCAAGCCCCCGCTTGATCCGAATCATGTTTTGGTCATCAATGTTGGTCGCGTGTGCCAATGCACGAAATCCCCGGCCTGGCAGGCCGGCAGACACCCCGTGAGCGGCCCGGGTAGGCAACTTGGCGGCCTTATAGTCGGGCTTTCGCGCAGACTGCAGGCGACGAATCCCCGCTTTCAGGGCTGGAGTCGCCGCGACTGCTGACTTGGTGATCGAGCTGACGTTAGCCCAATAGTATGGCGTAAAACGGGATTCTTGTCATCAGTTTGGGGGCTAGAATGGAGTGAAATCGATCACGGATAGCGACAGCATGAAGCCAGGCAAGAACGAGATGCGCCAGGCACTCGGTACCTTCGCGAGCGGGGTGACGGTGATCACCGCGCGCGCTGAAACCGGCCAGCCGGTGGCCATGACCGTCAGCAGCTTTGCCGGCGTGTCGCTGGAACCGCCGCTGGTGTTGTGGTGTGCACAGCGCAACATCGGTCCGTTTGCGGCGTTCTCTGCCGCGGAGCATTTTGCGGTGCACGTGCTGCATGACGGGCAGGGTGAACTGGCCATGCATTTTGCCCGGGATATCGACGACAAGTTCGCCGGTGTGAGGTACGGCCAAGGCCTGGCCAACCTGCCGCTACTGGCAGATCATGCCGCCTGCTTCCAGTGCCACGTCGAGCACCGGATCGAGGGCGGAGATCACCTGATCCTGCTGGGCCGGGTGTTGGAAATCGACTGCCGGAATACGGCCGATCCGCTGCTGTTCCACGGCGGGCGTCTCGGCGCCTTCGCTCCCGTTTGAGTGGTGTATGGTCTGGCCCGATTCCAGTGGGCCGGCCGTTGACTCAACTATCAGTCCTGGTCCCCGCCAGCCTCAAAGCGATCGGAGAAAATCAGTTCGATACGGAAGCGCCAGATCCCGCCGTTTCGCACCACGTAGAGGTGACCGAGCTCGTCCTCGCCAAAACTGCGCAGGCCGAAACCCTCGACCGAAAACTCCAGTTCCTCGAAGTCGTCCGGGCCCGTCTGCCAGGCAAGCCAGATCCGTCCGGAGCAGTAGTCTCCATAAACATAGGCGCCTTGCAGGCTGGCAACCGGACCGCGGTAGCGGTAGCCGCCGGTCACCGCACACTCCGGCTCGTCGGAAATGGGGTAGTGCAGGATCGGAAAATCGTGCTCGAAGGAGCACTCCTCCGGTGGCGTCTGTGCCGGGTAGGTGAACGGACCCTCGCACTCGTTCCAGCCGTAATTGGCGCCGCCGGGATGGTCGGCCGGTTCCAGGTTGACCTCTTCCCACTGGTTCTGGCCGACATCGGCAATCCAGAGGTCGCCGTTGTCACGGTCGAAGCTCCAGCGCCACGGGTTGCGTAGCCCCAGCGACCAGACCTCGGCACAGGCGGCCTGGCCAATGAAGGGGTTGTCGGCGGGCACGGCATACTCTGCCGAGCCGTCCGGGTTGGCCGCGCAAAGGTTGTTGCTGCCGGCTGGCGTGGCGTTGTCGACGTCGATGCGCAGCATCTTGCCCAGCATGGCCGCAGTCGGGTCATTGCGGCAGCTGCCGCCGATCTGGATGTCGTCCGGGTCCAGGGTCTGCGAGCGGTTGCAGGGGTCGCCGCCGCTGCCGCCGTCACCCATGCCGATATAAAGGTAACCGTCGGGGCCGAACTTGATATTGCCGCCGTTGTGGTTGGAAAAGTCCTGGACCACGGTCATCAGTACTCGCTCACTGTGGGGATCACCCAGCCCTGTGCCGGCATCAATCTGGAACTCGGAAATGACGGTATCGCCGGTGGCCGCACCGGATGGGTGGCCCGAGCCGGCTGTGTAGTTCACATAAAACAGGCCGTTGTTGGCGAAATCTGGGTGGAAGGCCAGGCCGAGCAGTCCGCGCTCCCCTTCATGGGACAGCGGGCCCGGGATCGTCATGAACGTGAACGGCGCGCTGCCCGGCTCAAAGGAATCGATGATGCCGGCCTGGCGCACCACGAACAGCCGATTGGAGCCGTCGCCGGCATGAACCAGGCCCAGTGCTCCGGCAAAGGTGTCGCTGGCGAAGACCTGTTCGAGCATGATGTCGTCGGGAACTGCGGGTGTGAAAGCCTCGAGATGCGCGCCTTGCGCGATCCAGTCGCGAATCAGGGCGCGGTCTTCGAGCGTCACGGAACCCATCTGGAAGCCGGGGCCGCCCGGTTGCTCGCAATTGACGGCCAGCAAGACGCTGCTGTCGTCGGGTTTGAAGGGGTTTGCCCGCAAACGGTCCGGGTTGGCGTTGGTGATGACGCTGACCATGTTGTCATAGGAGTGTCCGGCGCGCAGATCCAATCCGCCCTGGGCGTCTGCGCCATGGCAGCTGGTACATTCGTTGAGGATGGGCTGGATGTCGGGCTCGAAGTCGACGTCGGCGACCGGCGCGATGCCGTCGAGGTCTGTGCAGCCCGCAGGGTCGGCGTCGAGAATCCAAATGGCCGATGCCGCGGCCGGCACGTGCATGAGTAGAGCAAGCCACAGGAAGGTAATGGTTTTCATCGCCGCTGTCCCGTCAGTACCGCCTAGGGAAACATACCACTGCCTTGGGTGAAATGCTCGTTAATACGCATACGATGAATCGTTATGTGATGTAGCGCACATATAATCAGCTTGGAGTATGCTCAAACTTCCCTTCGGTATTGAAAGACACCGGCGGGATGATGAATGGCGCATACCTGGTTGGCTTGGCGGTCCTGACCATGGCATTCCATGTCTGGGCGCTTGATCCTGAGGCGCTTGGCGATGAACAGATTTGGCACGCCTTGAACGGCACCATGGAACTCGAGATCCGTGGTGACTACCTGCCGGATTTCGGTATCGAGATTTCTCATCACGGCGAGCTGATTACCAGCCGTCAGCGCATCGAGTTCCAGCTTGATTCGATCGAGCCTTTTCGCCTGCTCGTGCCCTACGGCAACCTCGAGGCGCTTGACCCCGACGTCGGCCTGGTAGAGATGCGCACGGGGCTGGCGATTCGTTTCGGTGACCGTGTCGTCGATCTCGACGAGCTTCAACTGGTCGCCGGCCAGTGGGGCGATCACCCGGCCTTTGTCGCGCAGGACATGCAGGGGCGGCCCATGTTCACGCTGACTCACATGCATATTCTGGTTGAGTATGAGCGCGATTTGCTGACGGTGCAGAGTGCCGAAGTCGAAGCGTCACCGGAACTCGCAGACTTGCTGGAGCTGGATGTGCTGGCCGACATGCCGATTGGCGTGGGCTGGTTGGACCTGCAAATGGACGTGCCTTCCGGGGCGGATACTTCCGGGCAGGAGCCGGGTTGCTCGGAGCGACCAATCTGGCCGCAGGTCGGTGCATTCGAGGCCGAGGTGGCCTTGATCAATATGGGCAACATCGCCTACCTGGGCACCCAGGCGGATACCGGGCTGATCAAGACCGCGCCGTCGGCGACACTGAAGAACATCAGCCTGGCCGACATTCCCTGGTTCCCGCAGTTTTCCGAGGACTTGATGTACCCCTACGATCCCTCCGATCAGCATCCTTTCCTGGTCTGGAGCATCTACCGGATGAAGGGGGGGCGGATCGAGATGCTGGCCGAATCCGGTGTCAAGCACGCCTTCATGACCTTCAACCTCAACTGCGACCTGAACTGCGGAGACTCGAAAATTCTCTGGCCGGGTTGCGAGGACACATACTCCGCCGGCAACAATGACACGGCGACCTACCAGGGATCCAAGGACGAGATCGTCGCCAGCCTCGGCCTGTGGCACAACTGCGGCTCTTTCTTCGACCCGGAATGTTCAGGCAGTCAGACGCAGTATTCCGGCCAGTGGCTACATCGCCTGTTGATCGATCCGGACGAATTTCAGCACGATGGTGCCGAGTATTTCATGGATGCCTGGTACGTGGTCCAGTACGACACCAATATCTGGAGCACGATGGGCTACCGGTCGATCGATCCGACGCCGAGCGGCAGCGGTTGGACCTTCAACCCCGGGCCATACCAACAGGGCCCGGCCATCAGTCATTGGGTCGGCGAGGGCCGCCTGCAGCCCATGGCCGATCACAAGTTGCTCGTCGTTCCTTCGGTCACGCCCGACGAACCCTATCCGGGCAATATGCCGCAGGGCCACCTGCGCCTGCTGGTAAGGGTCCACGAGGAAGCGGAGGGTCGCTACCGCTATAACTACGCCCTGCAGAACTACGATTTCGAACGTGGTATCAGCGAATTCCATATTCCGCTGGCGCCGGGAACGAACGTATCGGATACCTGGTTCGGTGGGGTGGGGGAGCTGGATGGCTGGTCGATCGAGGTTTCCGCCGACGGCGTCACCTTCACGGCGCCGGAGGGCGAGTTCCAGCCCTGGTTCACCCTCTACAATTTCGAGATCGAGGTCGACGCCGAGCCGGTCGGTGGAGAACTCACGCTGGGACTGGGCGAAGGCGCGGTCGAACCCCGGCTGGATGTCGCGATACTGGCCCCCTCGTTGGGCAGCGCCGTACCGGCTGATATCTTCGATGATCGTTTCGAAGCCCTGGGCATGTCTGAGCCGACATCGAGCCGGCTTGCGCAGTTCCCAATGAAGTGAAGGTGCACACTCCGGCTCGCAAGCCGTGCTGAAACCGGCTGCAAAGAGGGGGCGTTGTGGGTATGATGCCCGGCCTTTGCCACCGTCGCCGGGCATGATTCCGACCTCCGAACTCACCGAACGACTGCTCGACGCCTGCGCTCCGGCCTGCCTGGCCCGGGCCAAGCGCGCGCAGGCTGATGGACGCGTGCGCCTGGCCCGCGTTGCGGAGGTCGATGGACTGTTCGTGCTCACGGGGACCGTGCACGACGACGATCGGCAACACAATGGGGAACGACGGGTCTGGGTCACCTTTGACGAAGAGGAACTCGGCGGTGACTGTTCCTGTGCCGGGGCAACGGTGTGCGAGCACATGGCAGCACTGGTGCTGGCGCAGGCCGGCCGGGCTGAGAACGGGGCCATTCATTCGCCTGACGGCAAGACCGTGGATGCCACACGGCCTGCCGTGCCCGCTGCCGCCGGGCAGTTCATGGCTTACCTGCTGCGCCTGTCCGAAGACGGCAGTGAACTCAGCGTCTGCCCGTCGCGCGTGTCCGAGTCGACCGATGGACCGGTCGCGACCCCGTTCTCGCTCTCCCGCCTGGGCGAAGCGGTGCAACCCGATTACGTGAATGAGGACGACCTGGTCATCCTGCACTCGCTGGCCGATCACGCGCTCTCCCTCAAAGGTCTGGTCTGGTATCCGTTGGCACGCACCAGCGCAGGACTGCTGCGCCAGGTCATTGCCACCGGCCGCTGCCACTGGCAGGACATGGACGGGCCGGTGCTCACGCTGGGCGAGCCGGTGGCCGCCGAGATCGAATGGGAGCTTTTGCCTACCGGCTGGCAGCGGCTGTACTGGCACATCGAGGGAGAGTCCGGTGAGCGCCAGTTGCCGCTGCTACCGCCGTGGCTGCTGGATCCGGAGACCGGAATCTGCCGGGTCATGAGTGCCGGCATCGACGAAGACCTGGCCGGTCGCCTGCTGCTCGGCGGTCCGGTCGCACCCGACGGTGTGGGCGAGGTGACCGAACTGCTGGCCGATGCGCCCGAAAGCTTTCCCCGCCCCGTTCGGCTGGACATCAGTCGGCTTGAATCGTCCAGGCCGCGGCCCGTCCTGACGCTGGTGAACACCAGGATAGGGCGTGTCTCCGGCTTTGCGTCCACGGCGGCTGCCCGCCTGCAATTTGCCTACGATGATCTGCCGCTTGACTGGGACGAAGAGCATGATTCGCGCTTGACTGGTCCGGACCGGGTGGTGCTGATCCGGCGCGACCGGTCGTTGGAGAACGAATGTATCGTTGTGGTGGAAGCGGCCGGGCTGGTGGCCTTGAAGAACTGCAGCGGGCGTGATTACGAGCCCGGCGACGGCGGCCTGTGGGTGGCAGCCGACGAGCGTCGGGCGCTGGCGACCTGGGTTGCACTCCAGCAAGCCATCGACGGCTTGCGCGCAAGCGGTTGGGAGGTAAAGCTCGAGGCCGGCTTTGCAC
>SKZJ01000157.1 GCA_007127425.1 Wenzhouxiangella sp. | reverse complement strand
TCCCGAAAAAGCCCCCGCGAGCTGCAGATCAATCAGCCCCTGGGGCAGAACACCCAGCCATTCACGGAAAAGATCCAGATCCTCACTCATGGCATAGAGCAGTTTGGTCTGCCTCGGATTGGACAGGAACGCCCGGAATGCCTCGCAGCCTTCGGCAACGGACGGTTCAACGAGGCAGGCGTCGCGATCAGTGGCCAGCTGAACCAATCCCGGGCGGGCATAGAACGTATGGGTTCGTTCGAACTCCGAATCCACCGCCACCGGCTCACCCGGAGAGAGATCATCCAACCATTCCACCAGGTCCCGCACGGTATGCAGCCATCGTGGCTTGAGGTCTTCAGGCGATGGAAGCTGGCGACTCATTCTCATCCCACCAGCGGCCGCCTTCCGCGAAACGCATGGTTGAGCGTACTCCCATCAACCACTCCCAGCTCACCTCCTACGGGCAGGCCATTGGCCAGTCGCGAGATGGTAACACCGGTGCCTTCCAGTCGATCCGCAATGAAATGTGCCGTCGCTTCACCCTCCACCGTCGCATTGGTGGCCATGATCAGCTCACTGACACCGTTCTTTCGAACTCGCTCGAGAAGACGGTCCACTCCGATTTCCTCGGGCCCGATCCCATCAATCGGCGACAGGTGTCCCAGGAGCACAAAATAATGACCACGGTAGTCCCCTGACTGTTCAATCGCCGCCTGATCCGCGGGCGACTCAACAACGCAAAGCAACGAGGGATCGCGCCCTGGATCCTGACAGACAGGGCAGAGTGTATTCTCGGTAAACGTCTGGCAGGCTTCACAGCGCCCTATTCTCTCCAGCGCCTCGTGCAAAGTGCCAGCCAGGCGCGTTGCACCCTCGCGCCCCTGATCAAGCAGATGGAATGCCATACGCTGTGCCGTCTTGTGGCCAACCCCCGGAAGACATCGCAGGGACTCCACAAGCTCATCAAGCAACGGGCTGAGACTCATGCTTATTCCTCAGAACGGCATCTTGAAACCCGGAGGCATACCCATGCCTCCCGTCATCCCGGCCATCTTTTCCTTCTGGTATTCCTCGATCCGGCGCACCGCGTCATTCACCGCGGCCGCGATGAGATCTTCCAGTACTTCACGTTCCTCCTCCATAAGAGAAGGATCAATGGCTACCTTGCTGACATCATGACGACCGTTCATGGTCACTTTCACCAGACCCGCGCCGGACTCGCCGGTAACCTCCGCTTTCGCAATCTCTTCCTGCGCCTTCTGCAGGTCTTCCTGCATCTTCTGCGCCTGCTTCATGATTTCGTTCATGCCGCCTTTCATCTCGACACCTCTGTCTGTTTCTGTGGCTCCGATGCACCAGTTCCGGCCAGCGGCCTGATGCTTTCATCCAGTATGCGCCCGTCAAAACGGTCTACGATAGACCGCACCACAGGATCCTCGTAAATGGCCTCGACGGCTGCGTTCTGTCGTTCCTTCGCGCGGGCTTCGCGGTAGGCCGCCGGGGTCTGATTCCCCGGCTCTCCCTGTGCAAAATTCACCTTCAGCTGCAGCCCGCCGTGAGTGGTCAATGCGTCGGTAATGCGCTCCCGGTGCCGCTCCTGGAGCAGTTGAAAATGCCCTTCCGCCATCACCAGGGTGACTTCATCGCCGCTGATCTCCCAACGGGCGTTGGCGGCCAGGTTGGCCTGCATGCCCTGAAGCCCCAGACGCTCGAAGTCCCGGCACCAGTCGAATCCGGAGCCTGTTTCCGCGGATGGTCCGGCAAAGTGCGCGCTCGTTTCCTGTGGTTCCGGCTTTCCGGTTGCAGCCGGCTCAGGCTCAGGCTCAGGCTCAGGCTCAGGCTCAGGCTCAGGCTCAGGCTCAGGCTCAGGCTCAGGCTCAGGCTCAGGCTCAGGCTCAGGAATTGATGATTGCGCCTCCGGTTCCTCCTGAGCAACCGTTTCCGCGCCAGGCTCACCCGTCGCCGAGGCCATCTCCGGAGGTTCTTCCGGCAACGGCGGCTCTTCTCTTATCTGTGCTCCTGTATCCGGCCTGGGTTCCTTCTCCGGTGGCGGTGGCTCGCCCCCCGTACCCGGGCGGAAAGCCAGCATGCGCAGAAGCGCCATCTCGAAGCCCATGCGCGCTTCCGGCGTAACCTCCAGGTCTTTCCTCGCCATCAGTGCCGTCTGGTAGAAGACCTGGGTATCCTCGGCACTGATACTGCGCGCCAGACGCTGAATCTCATCGCGATCCCCAAGGGAATCATCGATACATCCGGGCACGGCCTGCTCCATGGCAATGCGGTGAAAGACGCCCAGCAACTCCGCGAGAATGGCACCGAAATCCGGTGTAAAGCCAGCAATCCGCTCGACCTCATCCAACAGCTTGCCGCCATCGCCTTCAATCAAGGCATCCACAAGACGGAACACGTCTGCCCGGTCAATGGTACCGAGCATGCGACTGACCTGTTCACTTTCCAGGGTCTGGCCACTGAAGGCTATCGCCTGGTCCGTCAGGCTGAGGGCATCGCGCATGCTGCCATCAGCCGCTCGCGCCAATGACCAGAGCGCAGCCTCGTCGTGGGCAATACCCTCTTCACCCAGAACGTGACGAAGATAGGTTACGATCCTGTCAGGGCTCAGACGCCGCAGATTGAACTGCAGGCAACGTGACAGAATGGTCACCGGCAGCTTCTGCGGATCTGTGGTGGCCAACAGAAATTTTACGTGCGGCGGAGGCTCTTCCAGCGTTTTCAACAGGGCGTTGAAGCTGTGCGTGGAGAGCATATGGACTTCGTCGATCAGATAGATCTTGAAGCGCCCTCGGGTGGGTGCGTACTGGACATTTTCCAGCAGCTCCCGCATGTCCTCCACTTTGGTCTGGGATGCCGCGTCGATTTCAAGCAGATCCACAAATCGACCATCCAGAACCTCACGGCAACTGTCGCACTCCCCGCAAGGGGTCGAGGTGACGCCGGTTTCACAGTTGAGGCATCGCGCCAGTATACGACCGATGGTCGTTTTGCCGACACCGCGTGTACCGGTAAAGAGGTAGGCGTGGTGCAGGCGATCGCTATCGAGGCCATGAACCAGCGCACGCAACACATGTTCCTGTCCGGCCAGATCATTGAATGTTCGGGGCCGCCACTTACGTGCAAGAACCTGATAGCTCATCCAGAAATACCTTCCACTCCAACAGCCGGCGATTGTCGCCAGAGACCCTACCATAGCACGACTTGAAAAGGGGGCGAAAACCAGTGTCCCGTCCGGGTAATTC
>SKZJ01000123.1 GCA_007127425.1 Wenzhouxiangella sp. | reverse complement strand
TGGGCGACCAGGTGTCCGAGGCGGTCGAGGTCGGGGACGACCGCTTCACGGTCGTTGATCGTCACCTGCCCGGCCACGCCGATGGGATTGCCCTCGGTGGAGACTTCGACGAAGTTTTCATCCGTCACCGTGATCAGGCGCGGATGGCCCTGGGAAAGAATGCCGATGTAGGGCATCTTTTCGTTCTTGATCAGGCTCTTGGTGATGCAGATTCGCGCACCCTGCGAGGCTTCGGTATGTGACTGGTCAATCAATCGTGCGAAGCTGATCAGGGGAACCTGCCAGCCGTGCCACATCATGGTACCCAGCAGCCATTGGGCGGAGCCCGGCACTGGTTCAGGGTCGGTGTACCCGACCACTTCGGCGACCGTGGCATTGGGGAGAAGCAGGTACAGACCGGATACCGGTACCATGACGCTGCGAATCTCGAATTCCTGCATTTTCACTATCCTTGCGGCACGGGTATCTTGAGTTGTTCGAAGACGTTCTCGATCAGCTCGGCTTCCTGGTAGGGCTTGATGAGGTAACCGTCCACACCCAGTTCCTTCGCATGCTGGCGGTGCTTCTCGCCACTGCGCGAAGTGATCATGATCATCGGTATGTCCTTCAGGCGCGGGTCGTTGCGTACATGGGTGGCCAGTTCGTAACCATCCATGCGCGGCATCTCGATGTCGAGAAGGATCAGGTCAGGCACACGCTCGAACATGGTCTCGACGGCATCGAGACCGTCGCGTGCGGTCATCACTTCCAGGCCACGGTGCTCCAGTACGCGTGCGGTCACACGGCGCATCGTGATCGAATCGTCAACCACCATGACCAGCGGGGTGCGCTTGACCTCCTCGACCTCTTCGTGTTCGACCCGATGACCGGGAAGGAGCTCGTGTTCAAAGGCCTGGCGAATGAGCGGTCCCATGTCGAGAATGGGGACGACCAGGCCGTCGCCGGTAATGGTGCCGCCGAGGATGCCGGTGATTGAGCTGATCTGGGGTCCGACCGGTTTGATCACGATCTCGCGGTGGCCCTGAAGTTCGGTGACACGCAGCGCTGCGCGCTGTTCGCCTGCCTCGATCATCAGCAGAGATAGCGTACCTTCGGGGAGATCTTCGGCCTCGAATCCCAGCTGCGGCTCGAGCTCCAGTAACGGATAGTTCTCGCCGGCATATTCCTGATGCGGTTCCATCGACTCGATCTGGCGCTGCCACTCGCTGGCCAGCATGCGGGTCACACCGCGCACCGCCTGGAGCGGAATGGCGAACTGACGGTCGGCCACTCGCACCATGATGGCCTGCATGACTGTCAGCGACAACGGAATGCGGATGGTGAACCGTGTGCCCTTGCCGGCATCGGTGGTGGCATCCACGCTGCCGCCGATGTGCCGGACCTCGTTGGATACGACATCCATGCCGATGCCGCGTCCAGCCAGCTGGCTGACCTGTTTCGCGGTACTGAATCCGGGGCGGAAGATCAGTTGGGCAATCGTGTCTTCGTCGGTTTCCGCCTCGGTGATCAATCCCTGCTCGATGCCGCGACGGCGAATGGCCTCCAGGTTGAGGCCGGCCCCGTCGTCGACCACCCGGATCACCAGTTCGGTGGCCTGGCGCGACACGTCGATACTGATCGTGCCGGCCTCGGGTTTGTTGTTCCGGGTGCGGGTATCCGGCGATTCGATGCCGTGACTGATGGCGTTGCGCAGCAAATGCTCGATGGGAGCGGTGATCCGGTCGAGCACGCTGCGGTCCAGTTCGCCTTCACCCTCGATACTGACAGACAGCTCGGCCTGCTTGCCCAGTTCGCGAGTGGCGTTGCGCACGACGCGCCGCAGGCGCGGCAGCAGCGTGTGGAACGACACCATGCGTGCCTGCATCAGGCCTTCCTGCAATTCGGTGTTGACGCGCGACTGTTGCATCAGCAGCGTCTCCGACTGGCGCGTGGCGTCGTCCAGAATGCCCGTCAGGCTGGTCAGGTCGGACACACTCTCGCCTAGCCCGCGCGAGAGCTGCTGAATGGTGGAGTAGCGGTCCAGTTCCAGCGGATCGAAGGTTTCATCGGCCGGACCGTGCTCGCGTTCATAACGGGCCAGGATCTGCGCCTCGGTCTCGATCTCCAGCTTTCTGAGCTGGTCGCGGAGTCGGATAACCGTCTCGTCGATCTCGGCGACGTTGGTGCGGAACACGGTGACCTGTTCTTCCAGGCGCGAGCGGAAGATACTGATTTCGCCGGCGTAGTTGACCAGGTCGTCGACGAGGTCCATTGGTACACGCAGGTTTTCGGTACGGGTAACCTGGGTGGTGTCCTCGACGTCTGTGTCGACCGGTTCCTCGGCCAGCTCGACGATCTCTTCGGGCGCAGTCGGTTCCACCGGCTGTTCGCCTTCGAGCAGGGCGGAGATCGGTTTCTCCGGCATGGGTTCGCGCTTGATGACTGCATCGACCATCGAGTGCAGGTGGTCGCAGCCGGTCTCGAGCGCATCGATGCGTTCAGGGGTCGTCTTCTTGATCCCGGCGGCGATACCCTCCAGCAATTCCTCCATGACATGGGCGACGCCGCCGATGGCGTCCAGGCCGACCATGCGTGAACTGCCCTTGATGGTGTGCAGGTCGCGCTGAAGGACGGTGACCATGGCCTTGTCGTCGGGGGTCTCACGCCATTGCTGCAAAGTGTCGTCGGCATGCTCCAGCACTTCCTGGGCCTCTTCGAGGAAGGCTTCGAGCAGGTCCTCGTCAAGGTCCGCGTAGAGTGCTGCCGCGTCCGCTTCAGCCGTCTCCTCGGGTTTCTCGGGGAACTCCGTTGGCGTGGCAGTATCTTGCGATTCAAGCTCGCCTTCGGGCTCTGCTTCGTAATCCCTTTCAGGTTCCGCGTCGGCGTCCGTCAAAGCGGTGTCGTCGTCGAAATCCATCGCTTCGTCGATGGGGGACTCCGACTGTGCTTCGCCGGCAGTCTCCTCCTCGTCGGCATCCGCTTGCTCGATATCTTCGTCGGTGTCGAATTGTTCCGGTCGCTGATCTTCTTCGGGCTCTTCGGGCGACCCTAGTTCGTCAGACTCATCTTCCTCAGTGCCGAGACTCGTGCCGGCCAGTTCGGACTCGAACTCGTCGAACGATTCATCCGTTGCGTTCGAATCCGACGTGTCGTCAAGCGCTTCATCAAGGGTGGGTGGTTCTTTGTCAGTCTCGAAGCCGGATGCCTGCTGTTCGGCTGCAGCCTCATCCTCATCCGTATCACCTGTCGGCTCGAGCTCGGTGTCCGCTTCCTCGGTGGGTTCTGTCGGCGCTGCATCGAATGTGTCATCCGCTTCGGCTTGTTCGGTCGAAGCGTCGGCTTCGTCATCCATGCCGAAGACATCGAAGTCAGTGCTTTCGGTGGTCGATACGTCATCGGTGTCGGACGAAAACAGGGGTTCATCCACTTCGTCCCGCAGCCCCACCTGCCTGGAGTCGCTGTCGCGATGTGCCTGGTTGTGCAGTCGTCTGAGTTCTTCCCCCAGTTCGGTCGTTTCAAAGATCCGGTCTTCGACCACCTCGCCTTGCAGTCGGTCCAGGCGCAGGCGGAAAATCCTGCCACATTCCTTTATCGCCTGGTAACCGGATTCGGTGGGTGGTGCGCCGGTATGGGCGAGTTCGTCGAGGTACTGTTCGAAGACTTGCGCGGTTTCACTCTCGTTGCGAATCGGCGCCAATCGCATGGTGCCTTTCATCGTGTGGACGGCACGGACCAGCGGGTCATCGATGATGCCCGGCAAGCCGTTTTCCTCGGCTTCGGCGAGCCAGTCGTCCAGCGTTTCGAGGTTCTCCGACAACTCCTTGACCATCAATTCGACCAGGGTTGGATCCATACCCTTGAGCTCGGGCGCCTGGAACGCCTGATCCGATGCTTCATCGGCTGTCTGCTCTAAAGGCTCTGCCGGCTCCCGGCCCTCGGCCATGTCTTGAGCGCGATCGGCAAGCCGGCGACAGGCGGACTGGTTGAATTCGCCTTCGCCACTTTCGGCCAGGCGCGCACGCATGCTCGGCAATGCCTGAACGCCCTCAGCGACCAGGTCGATCACAGCCTTGGCTGGCTTCAGACGTCCTTCGAGTACCTGGTTAAGGAGGTTCTCGAACTCCCAGGCAAACTCGCCGATCTCGCTGGCGCCGGCCATTCTGCCGGAACCCTTGAGGGAGTGGAACGAACGACGAATCGTGACCTGGGTTTCGCTGTCGTCGGGCGTGTTGCGCCACTTGTCGAGCACTTCCTCCAGCGATTCGAGTTCCTGGTCGAACTCCTCGAGGAATATCTCGACGATATCGAAATCATCGAAGTCGTCGCCGAAGCCAGGGGTTGAGCCGGTCGCGCGTGGCTCCTCCACTTCGTCGGTGTCAGGGGCGGTCTGCGCGGATGTCTCCTCGGAAACCGGTTCGACAAACTCCTCTTCGAAGTCTTCATGTTTGTCGTCCGGCGCCAGTTCGGCTAGGTCCTCGGATGGTTCGGTCGAGTCCGGTACGTCGGGTTCGGCCGGGCTCTGTCCGGGCCAGTAGCCGAGCGCTTCGAGGTTCTGCTGTGCGGTTTCGAAGTGGCTGCGACCCTGAGAATCGAGCTCACTCATGCTCTCAAGGTAGAGCTCGGCAATGGTCAGGGCTTCGGCCAGGGTTTCGAGTCGGGACTGCTCGGCCGCTTCAACGTCGTTGTCGATGAAGGTGTCCTGCACCAGCCGTCGGGCAGCGTGGATCAGCTGGGCGCCTTCTTCGCGATCGGCCATGTAAAGCGCATTGCCGATGCGATCCAGCGCTTCGTGCGCTTCGCCGGCAGCATCGCTGTCGGCCTTGCCGCGATTGAGGGCGTCGAGCAGGCTCTTGGCATGCGTCAGGTCCTCGAGCGCTTCGGCAAGCAGTTGCCTGAGAACCCGCTTCTGTTCGGATGGCGGCAACAGCGTTGCACCGGTTTCATCCTCTGCTTCGTCACTGTCCTCGAAGGCGGCCAGCGCAAAGCTGTCCTCGAGCTGGGACTCGACGACCAGCAGTTCCCTGGCAACGGCCAGCAGGGCCGGGTCGTCGGGGTCCGCGCTGAGGTCGCCGAGGCGACTGGCCTGGTCCTTGATGCGCCGCGCCAGCTTCTCCAGCCCGAGCATCGACAGGCTCTCTCCGACGGACTCAAGCAGGGTGGTCTGTTGCTCGAGCACGTCCGGTGCCTTGCTGCCTTCCAGCTGGGAACCGAGCGTCTCCTTGATCTGGGCGAGGTCCTCGCGCGCGGCCTGGGTCACCGCCGCGAACAGGGCGCGGTTGTGCCCGGCCAGGAAGACCCGGGTCTGGTCCCCTTGATCGACACCGTGCTTGTCCAGTTCGAATGCCTCAAAGACTTCCCCGGCCAGATCATCGCCGGGGCCGGCGCTGGCCACCTGGAACAGGAAGTGCCGGCACAGCGGTACGGCGGTCTCGTCGCTGGATTCCCCCTCGGCGGCCTGCTTGAGAACGACGTCGAGACGGGCAAACAGCCGGGCGCTGTCTCGGCCGGACTCGCCACGCCCGGAAAGCAGTCCGGATACCAGACCTGCGGCAGCCCAGCCGGTGCGTCGCAGCGCATCCGGAAATGCCGACTGGTCACGAATCTTCAGGGCGATGGCCTGCAGAGTCTGGAGTGCTTCCCGATTCTCGTTGTCAACCAGGAATCCGCGTAACGCGTGCTGGTAGGCTCGCCGGATGTCTGCGGGGGCGGCCGTTGTAGTTTCGGCCTCGGGCAGGGGCACGGACTCGATCGGCGGATGGAAGAAATCCCGGGCTTCCAGTGGCTCTCCGCCAACCAAAGCCCGCAATGCATTGATTGTCTCCAGCAATACCAGCGGTGCGTCCCGATGGCTGTTTTCAAGGAAGTCGAGGTAGTCGGGGAGCGTGGCGGTCGCTTCCAGAACCGTGGTCACGGCCGCTTCTTCATGTGCGCTTTCGATGTCACCGCGCTCAAGTGCCTCGATGACCTGTGCCATGGCCTCACCGACCATTTCGCCGCTGTCATACTGCAGCACCGACAGGCTCCCGGCGATCTTGCGGCCGGCATCTGCAGCGGCGGCCAGATCAACACTGGAGCGGTCGGCATCCTCGTCGGCCCATTGCTCGAGCGTTTGCTGGATTTCCCCGCAAAGCTCGTCGATCAGGGGCCGGGTCCACTTCAGGGACTGATGGCTGGTGTGCGAACTGGTCATGCAAATACCGTGTTCAATGGGTCAGGTCGTGGCCGCTTGGAACCCGCCAACCAGGGCGGGTCGACGGCGATCACGTCTCGTCTTCTTCGGGCAGCTTGAAGTCGGCCACCGAGTCGCGCAAATCGCGCACCAGTTCGGCCAGGTTGGCAACGGACTCGGCCGTTTTGCCGGTACCTTCCGTGGTCTGGATGGAAATGTCGCGAATGCTGTTCATCATTTTCGCAATGCGCGTGGCGTTGCTGGATTCGGTCTGCGCCTGCCGGGAGATGTTCTGAATCAGTCCGGCCAGGTCGTTCGAAACCTTTTCAATCGACTCCAGCGCCTCGCCGGCATCTTCGGCCAGGCGGGCACCGGAAACGACCTGCGAGGTGGTCTGTTCCATCGAGGTGACGGCCTCGGAGGTATCGGCCTGAATGGTCTGGACCAGTGCCTCGATTCGACGGGTGGCGTTGGTGGCGCGTTCGGCCAGTCGTTGCACTTCGTCGGCCACGACCGCGAAACCGCGGCCTGCGCCGCCGGCCGATGCTGCCTGAATGGCGGCGTTCAGCGCGAGCACGTTGGTCTGTTCGGAAATGCCGTTAATCAGCTCGACGATATCGCCAATTTCCTGGGAGGACTCACCCAGTCGCTTGATTCGCTTCGAGGTTTCCTGGATCTGGTCACGAATGCTGTCCATGCCGGTAATCGTCTGGCGCACCATGTCGGCACCGCGGTTGGCGATTTCCACCGAGTTCTGCGCCACTTCGGCCGACTCGCTGGATCGCTTCGCCATGTCGTCGAAGGACTGGGCCATTTCGTTGATTGTTTCGGTGGCCGAGCGGATTTCCTTTGCCTGGTGTTCGCTGGCCTCGGCCAGCTGGGTGGTCGTGGCCCGCGTCTCCTGGGCCTGGGCAGCCACCTGTTGGGCCGTGGTATTGACGTCGGAGACCAGGTCGCGCAAGGCTTCCACCGCGTAATTGACCGAGTCGGCGATGGCGCCGGTGACGTCTTCGGTTACGGTCGCCTGCACGGTCAGGTCACCTTCGGCCAGGGAGCTCATTTCGTCGAGCAGGCGCAAAATGGCTTCCTGGTTCCGCTGGTTGACGCGTGCGGTCTGGCTTGCGGCACGGCGCTGGTTGAAGTAGGCGCCCGAGCCGATCAGGAACAGCACCACCAGTGCGCCGGCGGCCAGGGTCAGGCCGGCCAGCAACGACGGCCAGAGGATATCGTCGCCCAGGGTGGCGTATTCGCCGGCCAGGCTTCGGGCCTGATCGGTCAGTTCTTCTGCGTCGAGGAAAATCTCGTCGGCTGATTCACGCACCTCGAACAAATCGGTCGATGCGGCAAGGATCGTTTCCACGTCCAGACTGATTTCCTCGAAAAGCGGGACGACTTCGGCCAACGACTCAAGGACGCGCTGGTTGCGCACGGGCGACAGGTTGAGCCCTTCGTCACCGTTGATCAGCCCCTGGAGAACGCGGTTGAACAGGGCGGCGTCACGGCTGAAGGCGTCGGCGGCAGTGATGGCACCGGTGCCGCCGGCAAGAATCTCGTTGACGCGCCTGAGCATGCGGTCGGCAAGCGCAAGCTGGCGACCGGCGACGTAGATCTGAACGGTTGGCGCGCCGGTCTCGATCATTCGGCGCACGACCTCGTCGGACTGGGCCTGCAATTGCGGGATATTGGTGGAGAAGGCGGCGGCACTGTCGGCCAGTTCGATCACCAGGTCGGTGCGGTCGAGAATGCGGTTGGTGTCCTCGTTGATGCGAGACCACAGTTCCTCGAGCGTTGATAGCGGGGCATTTACCTGCGACGGAGACGGCGGCAGGGCGGTCGCGGGGTCACCCCGGCGAAGGCGCTGAATCGCGTCGCTGATGATGTCGCGTGTCTCGCGCAATTCGTCGAAGGCGTCGAAGTTGCCGACCGCCGCTTCCCCGGCTGCCTTGGCCAGCTGCTGGGCGCGCACCTGAATGTCGGTCGTCAGACCCAGGTACTGCGTTTCCTGCTGGTTGCGCTGGTTGAGCAAGAAGAAGTTGTATGCCAATGCCCCCAGCAGGAGGACCAGCAGGATGAACAGCAGTACCTGAAAGCTGGATACTCGCTGTTTGGTCGATTGCGTTGCCGCGCTACTCATGCCGTTACCTCATCGTTTTATCTGGTTTCTGCGGAAGCTGCCATGTCACCGTGAGGGCAGGTTGCCGCGATTTATGCTTTCCAATCTTGTGTGCCTGCCGCTTGCGCGCGTCACCGCCCGAGCGGCGAAGCTGGTCGGGTCAGTCCCTTCTCGCGCCGTCCATGAACTCCGGATCACCCTGCAGTTCGCCCATGTTGAAGACGCCCCATTCGCGCTCGCTGGACTTGAACTGGTGCGTGACCAGCCCCGTCAGGGGAGTCTCTTCCCAGCTGGGTTCGGCACTGAGATCATCGGTGTGGAAGTGCCGCTGGCCAAACACTTCGTCGACGACCAATCCCGCCATGCGTCCCTGCATGCGGCTGACGATCAGGCGGGTACGGGCGGTCACCGGGGTGCGGCTGCCGAACAGGAACCAACCGAGGTCGGAGACGGGAACCAGATTGCCTCGCACGTTGGCGACCCCCAGCAGCCATTCCTTGGCGCCGGGTACTTGCGTGTAAGGGGGGAAAGCAATGATTTCGTCGATCTGGTCGATCCGACAGGTCAGGTAGAAGTCGCCGAGACGAAATACGACACCGTCCCAGTTGCTGATCTGCTGTTGGCGAGCAGCCTCACCGACGTCATGCGACAGACTGCGCTGTTCATAGTCGTACAGCTTTTCCAGCAGCCGATTGCTGCCGGATTCCGGTTCGGAATAATGTTGCTGGTCCCCTTGCATTGTCCCTCTCGAGTCCTCTGGCCGGGCCACTGATCAGGCCGCCTCCATGCGACTGATCTGCTCGCGCACGGCCGACAGCAGCTCGTCGCGGGTGAATGGTTTGGTCAGGTAGTGGTCGGAACCGACAATCCGGCCGCGGGCCTTGTCGAACAGCCCGTCCTTGCTGGTCAGCATCACGACTGGCACGCTCTTGAAGCGGGCATTGTTCTTGATGATGGCGCAGGTCTGGTACCCGTCCAGGCGCGGCATCATGATGTCGACAAAGATCAACTTCGGTTCGTGCTTGTGAATCAGCGACAGGGCTTCGAAGCCGTCATTGGCGGTAATGACCTCACACCCTTCCCGGCTGAGCATGGTCTCGGCCGAGCGTCGGATGGTGCGGCTGTCATCGATCAACAGGATTTTCAATCCGTCGATACCGGTACCTCCCTCGCTGCCGCTTTCGGTGTTTTGGTCTGAACTCATGCTTGCCTGCCGCATTCTGCTGGTCTGATGGTCATAAGCGTAGGTTAATCTATCTTTGGCATGTTTGCCAATCCAGTAGAATTGTTCCACAGAAGTTATCGGGATAAAAGGAATTTTTCCGGTCAGGACGGCGTGAAAACATCGTACCGTGCCGCGTTCTGATCGAGCCGGGAGCACCCCATGCACAAGAATCTGGTCGTCATCATGGACGACATCGATGCCATTTCGGTGGTCAAGGACACCTCCTTTGCCATGCTGCTCGAGGGGCAGCGGCGCGGCTACCGGGTGTGGTATCTCAACGAGCATCACCTGTTCATGGACGGTTTCCGGGTATCGGCCCGGATGTGGCCGATCAGGGTGCGTGACCAGTCCCGTGACTGGTTCGAGACCGGCGAGCCGGTCGAGCGGGAGTTGGGCGCCGATGACCTGGTGCTGATGCGTGCCGACCCGCCGGTGGATACGGCCTACCTGCACGCCACCTACCTGCTCGAGTGCGCCGAGCGTGCCGGTGCGAAGGTGGTCAACCGCCCCGCCGCCTTGCGGGATTTCAATGAAAAGCTGGCGATCGCCCGCTTTCCGGACCTGATCCCCGAAACGCTGGTGGCGAGCGATCCAGAGCGGTTGCGTGCCTTCGTGGAGCGACGGGGCAAGGCCATATTGAAGCCGCTCGACGGCATGGGCGGGCACAGCATTTTTCTTGTCGAGGCCGCTGATCCGAACCTGAACGTCATTATCGAAACCCTGACCGCCGGCCGCCGGCTGGCACTGGCGCAGGAGTATCTGCCGGAAATCCGGGATGGTGACAAGCGGGTCTTGCTGGTCCATGGCCGCCCGGTCGAGTACCTGCTGGCACGGATTCCCGGCGAGCGCGACTTTCGCGGCAATCTTGCCCGCGGCGGTCGTGGCGAGGGGCGTCCGCTGGGGGCGGGCGACCGGGCGATTGCCGAGGCCGTGGGGCCGATGCTGGTCGAGAACGGTATCGAGTTTGCCGGCCTGGACATCATCGGCGAGCGGCTCACCGAGATCAATGTCACCAGCCCGACCTGCGTGCGGGAACTGGACCGCGAGTTCGGGATCAACATCATCAGTGACCTCTTCGACGTGATCGATCCATGAGAACCGGCTGGCAGGCCTCCAGTGGCAGCGATACCCTGACAATGGCGATTGCCCTGGCCCTCGGGTTGCATGCGGCGATCATCGGGTTAGTGCATTTCGACGTCTTAACCGGACGTCCCGACAGCGTGCCGACCAGCCTGGACGTGATTCTGGTGGACTGGGCGACTGAAGAGGCGCCCGAGGAGGCCGACTTCCTGGCCCAGGCGACCCAGCGAGGCGGCGGCGAAAGCCCGGAAATCGATCGCCCGGCCGAGCCGCTGCCGTTCAGCGCCGACGAGCCCGAGGAGTTCATGGAGCAGGAGCAGGCGGAAAGCGCGCCGCTTGACGAACCCGAACCGCGGCCGGATGTGGCCCACGTCGAGCAGCCCGATGAGCTCATCGCGCCGGTCGAGGAAGTCGAATACGATGAATCCCCGCGGGTGGATGCCGCCCAACTGGTCGATGCGTCCAGGGCCATGGCAAGGGCCTCTCCCGATCGATTCGCCGAGGCCCGGGATTTTGCCGAGCGCCCTCGCCGCAAATTCATCTCGGCCAATACGCGCGAGCATCTTTATGCCGGCTATATGCGCTCCTGGGTGGCCAAGGTCGAGCGGGTCGGCAACATGAACTATCCCGAGCAGGCCCGTCGGCACAACCTGGCCGGCAGCCTGGTGCTCAGCGTCGATGTGTTGCAGGACGGCAGTGTGGAACAGATACGCGTGTTGCGCTCATCGGGTTACGACGTGCTTGACGAGGCCGCTGTACGGATCGTGCGGCTGTCATCGCCTTTTTCGCCGTTGCCCGAGGAAATCCGTGAGGAGGTCGATGTGCTGACCATCACCCGCACCTGGCAATTTTCTTCTGCCGGGCGCCTGCACGGCACGAGGCGCTGATTTCGAGAGGCCAATGGGCGATCGGAGCGCCTCGCCCTCGTGCGAGGGGTTGATTCAATCCCAAGCACCAAAGTCAAGAAATTCCAGGCACCAAGCACCAAATCACAAACAAATTCGAATGTTCGAAACGGTCGTGGAGGTGTCTTGAAATTTCTCCGGCGGTCTGCAGCGGGTGGTGTCCCCTCGACCGGGGCCGGGAAAGGCCCGGAGGCCGACACCGCATCAGTTGCTCCAGGGCGGATCGAAGGCTGGGCATCTGAAGCGGCGCTGCGCTGATCTTGCCGGCCCCCCTACGCCCCCGTGAGAAGAGTTCATCGCCGGGATCGTTGGCCTTTTTCGGCCCCGGTCGAGGGGATGCCGCGCGTTGCCTCGCAAGCCACCGGTTTTTGAGTCCTATCCGTAAACCCATCGCCTTCAGGCGATGGATTGCGTGATGAAATCCGGAATGGCAGTCCATCTAGGTGTGATCTCTCAGTAGGTTGTCCACACGGACCATCCAAGACAGACTGATGGGTAACGAACTCATCATTCAGTCAAGGAGGTCCGAGTGGACGTACACCAGAATGCCAAGTTAACGCCGCG
>SKZJ01000013.1 GCA_007127425.1 Wenzhouxiangella sp. | reverse complement strand
TCGGATTCGTACACCACCTGAACGTCGGGGTGGTCTTCCGGCGTCGGCTTGAGCATCAGCAGTGTTACGGCGATCAGCGGCAACACGACGGCACCGAATCGGCGCTGACTCAGCAAGACGGGCAGGGGCAGGGCAATAAGCACGAGTCCGGCCAGGAATGTGGTCAGGGTCAGCCCCAGCCAGGGAATCAGCATGAAGCCCGCGGCAAACGTCCCGATGATGCCGCCCACGGTGGATACACCGTAAATGGTGCCGGCGGCACGCCCGGAGTCTTCGACACGTTCGGCCAGCAGAGAGATGATCAGTGGCGAGGTCGCACCCAGCAGCAGCAGCGCCGGACTCAGGAGGGCGGTGGTCAGCAGCAGGATGGCCGGGATGGTGCCCAGTTCCACGAAAACCGGGAGCAGGGGATGGGCCAGGTGCGGCATGGCTGCGACAAGCACCGCGGCCACCAGCATGAACCACAACACGGTGGTCTGGCGGCCCCCGCGTCGCGACAACGAGCCGCCCAGGTAGTAACCGGCGGTCAGGCTGACCAGGGTGATGCCGACGATAGTGCCCCAGACGTAGAGCGAGCCGCCATAGACGGGTGCGAGCATCTTGGCGGCGCTGAGCTCGGCCATCATCACGGTCGTTCCCTCGGCAAAGGCCAGGGCAATGAGGAAAATACGGTTCGGCGGCATGGGCGCGAGTCTTCCGGTCAAGGGCGTACCTTAAGAGAGACGGGGGAGAAAAGTCTACTGTCGGCGAACCCGAAAAAAGCTTTCCTTGAATGTTGTGTGCCGCACATAGCGGCAGTCATGGTTTGGGGTAAGTTCAGTCTTGTCGGTCGTTTCGAACACGAAAGGAGTTGCCCGAAAGCTTGTAGAAAATCATAGCTTTTCCACCTCAGGAGAACCATGAACATGAAAAAACTGACACTTCTTTTGCTGCTTTTGAGCGGGTTCGGCTGGTCGGTCGCGATGGCCGACCAGGGACGCTTCCTCGATGTGATCGTCAAGCTTGATGTTGAAACGGCCGGCTTGCCGGGCGAGCACGGGCGTGCCATCGCGGCGGAGGTCGCCAGCCAGCATGGCGTCCAGGCCCGCTTCACCTATGGCACTGTATTTGCGGGTTTTGCCGCTCGCATACCCGAAGCCCGCCTCGCTCAGCTCGAAGGTGATCCGCTGGTCGCCTATGTCGATTTCGATGCGCCGGTCTATGTGGCCGGCGGTAACTGCCCGCACTGCGGTGGCGGTGGTGGTGGAGGCGGCAGCCAGACCGTGCCGTGGGGCATCGAGCGGGTCGGCTCGCAGAGCAACAACAACACGGGCGCCGGTGTTGCCGTGTTCATTATCGATACGGGCATCGATCCCAATCACCGTGACCTCAATGTCGTCGGTGGTTTCGCCTCCGAAACTTGCAAGGGTCGCTGTGCGGCCTCCTGGGATGACGACCATGGTCACGGCACGCATGTGGGCGGCACCGCTGCGGCGCTGGACAACGATGTCGATGTTGTCGGCGTCGCTCCCGATGCTGATCTCTACGCGGTCAAGGTGTTGTCCAACAGCGGCAGTGGCTCGCGCTCCGGCGTGATTGCCGGCATTGACTGGACGGCCCAGAAGACCCAGGAGCTGGGTGTGGCCACGGTGGCCAATATGAGCCTGGGCGGTAGCGGTTCGAAGACCGGCACATGCACCAACAGCGGTTTCAGCGGATCGGACACCTACCATGAGGCGATCTGCAATGCCCGCAACGTGGGTGTGGTGTTTGTGGTCGCCGCCGGCAATTCCGGTGCCGATGCCGCTGGCGCCGTTCCGGCCGCCTACGACGATACCGTGATCACCGTCAGTGCCACCAACTCCAATGACGACTGGACGAGCTGGTCGAACTGGGGCAACAACAGTGCCGGCTGGACCAGCAACGACTCGGCGCCGGTCGCCATTGCGGCACCGGGTGCGTCGATCCTGTCGACCCAGGCCGGTGGTGGCACCACCGCCATGTCGGGCACATCGATGTCTTCGCCGCACGTGGCCGGCGGCGCGGCGCTCGTTCTGTCCTCGAGCAATCAGCCCAATGATGGCCGCGCTTTCGAGAACGTGCGCTCGACGCTGCTCAACAAGGCCGAGGACACCAGCGCCTTCAGCAACACTTCCGGCAACCCGCACGACGAGGACTTCCTCGACGCGCGCGGCCTTTGAATATGCGAAGAAAAAATCCGATCCGCTGACATTGCGGAATCGGCAAGACGGCCCGGCTTTCAAGCCGGGCCGTTTTTTTTGCCAATGAGGGCAATCTCAAAAAATGTGAAGTGCATCACTCCAGTCTGTTTTTGATTGGGCTAGTATCCGTCGATGTTGAACGGGCCTATAACAAAAATGAGCGCCGGTCAACATGAAAAAAGTCATACACATCACGGGACAATAATTTATGAAACAAATGACATTGATAGCCATTGTGGCGTTTTTCGTTGCCGGTTTCGGCTGGTCGCCAGCCTCCGCCGAGCAGGGGCGTTTTCTTGACGTGATCGTCAAGCTTGACGTCGACACGGCCGGCCTGCCCGGCGAGCACGGACGCGCCATCGCCGCCGAAGTGGCCAGCCAGCACGGCGTCCAGGCGCGCTTCACCTACGGCACGGTGTTTTCCGGATTTGCTGCTCGCATCCCTGAAGCCCGTCTTGCCCAGCTCGAGGACGATCCGATGGTTGCCTACATCGACTTCGATGCGCCGGTCTATGCGGCTGGCGGCAACTGCCCGCACTGCGGTGGCGGTGATGACGACGGCGGTGACGACGAGTCCAACCAGACCGTGCCCTGGGGCATTGAACGGGTCGGCTCGCAGAGCAACAACAACACCGGCGCCGGCATTGCCATCTACATCATCGATACCGGTATTGACGCCAACCATCGCGACCTGAACGTGGTCGGCGGTTTCGCCGTTGAAGAGTGCAAGGGCGGTGGCTGCTCCACGGCCTGGGACGACGATCAGGGCCATGGCACCCATGTTGCCGGCTCGGCTGCCGCCCTGGACAACGACGTGGATGTCGTTGGCGTGGCACCGGGTGCCGACCTTTATGCGGTCAAGGTGCTGAACAACCGTGGCAGCGGCTCACGCTCCGGTGTGATTGCCGGTGTGGACTGGGTAACCGAGCATGCCATTCAAAGCGGCGTAGCCACGGTTGCCAACATGAGCCTGGGCGGCAGCGGATCCAAGACCGGCACCTGCACCAGCAGCGGTTTCAGCGGTGACGACACTTACCATGAAGCCATTTGCAACTCGCGCAATGCGGGCGTGGTGTACGTGGTTGCCGCCGGCAATTCGGGCGCCGATTCAGATGGCGCGGTACCGGCTGCCTACGATGATGCCGTGATTACCGTCAGCGCCACCAACGCCAATGACGACTGGACGAGCTGGTCGAACTGGGGTAATCGTTCGGCCGGCTGGACCGCCAACGATTCCGCTCCGGTCGCGATTGCCGCTCCGGGCGCGTCGATCCTGTCGACGTCAGCCGGTGGTGGTACCGAGACGATGTCCGGCACGTCGATGGCCGCCCCGCACGTGGCCGGCGCGGCTGCGCTGGTGCTTTCCTCCTCGCCGCAGAGCAACGATGGCAGCGCCTTCGAGAACGTGCGCTCCATCCTGCTCAACAGCGCCGAGGGTACGGGAAGCTTCAGCAACACCTCCGGCAACCCGCACGACGAGGACTTCCTCGACGCCGGTGGCCTGTAATACAGGTAACGAGAGAATCCGACCCGCTACCGCGCGGGATCGGTCAGACGGCCCGGCCCTTCGCCGGGCCGTCTGCTTTTGAGGGAGGTGCCAAGCAAGTGATTTGGCGTTACGATATCGGACCTTGTGTGTCAAACGCCAACTGAGCGAGGAGATGGCTAATGCGTTACCTGATGATCTTGATGATGGCCGCGGCCCTGGCACTGGCCGGTTGCCAGAGAGACGAACCCGACGAGCCCGAACTGACTGATGAAGCGGCCGAGGCCATGACGGAAGCCCAGGATGAGGCGGCCGAAGCCTACGAAGATGCCCGTGACAGCGCTGCGGATACCGGCGACGACATTCGTGACCGGGTCGAGAACGGTGACGATGCCGTCGAACGGATGTGGCAGCGTGCCGAAGAACTGGCCGAGGAAGCCCGCAATCGCTCCGAGGAAGCCTGGGTCGCGACCCGCGAAGGAAGCGAGGACGCCGTGGAGGAAGCCCGCGAGGCTGCCGCCAGGGCCCGTGACCGCGCTCAGGCTGCCTGGCAAGAAGCCAGTGAGTACAGCGGTGAGGCTTGGGAGGATGCGCGCGAAGGTGCCCGGGAAACCTGGCAAGATGCGCGTGAAGGTGCCCGGGAAGCCTGGGAAGAAGCCGAGGCCGCGTGGGCACGCTTGGTCGAAGACGATGACGAAGTCGAGGACGACTACGACGAGTACTGAGTCGGCGTCCTGACGCTCATGGCGCCGCCCTGGCAGGACCGGGGCGGCGTCTCTGTATTTACCTGAAATCACCCCAACCAATACAAGCGGAACTGGCAGCGTGTCAGAAACTTACGATCCCGGCACACTGGAGCCGGAAATCCAGCAATACTGGGAAGACAACGACGCCCATCGCGCCGAATCCGGCGACGGTGAGCGCTTTTACTGCCTGAGCATGTTTCCCTACCCGTCGGGCAAGTTGCACATGGGCCACATGCGCAACTACACCATCAGCGACGTGATCTCGCGATACCAGCACATGCAGGGCAAGCGCGTACTGCAGCCGATGGGCTGGGATGCCTTCGGGCTGCCGGCAGAGAACGCGGCCATGGCCAACGGCGTACCCCCAGCAAAATGGACGCGCAACAACATTGATCATATGCGCACCCAGCTCAAGGCGCTGGGCTTCGCCATCGACTGGGAACGTGAAATCGCCACCTGCGATGCCGACTACTACCGCTGGAACCAGTGGTTTTTCCTGAAGCTGCTAGAGCGCGGCATCGCCTACAAGAAGACCGGCACGGTCAACTGGGACCCGGTGGACCAGACCGTTCTGGCCAACGAGCAGGTCGTCGACGGGCGCGGCTGGCGCACCGGCGCGCTGGTCGAGAAGCGCGAGATTCCGATGTACTACCTGCGCATCACTGATTATGCCGACGAACTGCTGGCCAGTCTCGATGATCTCGAGGGCTGGCCCGAGCGGGTGCGCACCATGCAGGCCAACTGGATCGGAAAGAGCGAGGGTGCCGAGATCGAGTTCGCCTGTGGTGACGAGATCATCAAGGTCTTTACCACTCGCCCCGATACGCTCATGGGGGCAACTTTCATGGCCGTGGCTGCCGAACATCCGCTGGCCCGTGAAGCGGCCCGGGACAACCCGGAACTGGCCGCATTCATCGCCGAATGCCAGAAGGGCGGAGTGTCGGAAGCCGACATCGCCGCCCAGGACAAGTTGGGCATGGACACCGGCCTGAAGGCCATTCATCCGCTGACCGGTGACGAGTTGCCCGTCTGGGTAGCCAATTACGTCCTGATGGGATACGGCGAAGGCGCGATCATGGCCGTACCGGGTCATGATGAGCGAGATTTCGAGTTTGCGAACAAGTACGGCCTGCCCATCCGCCAGGTGATCAGCCGGCCCGACGGACAGGCCTACGATGACCGCCGCTGGCACGACGACTATGCTGCCAAGGACGGCAAACTGGTCAATTCAGGTGCTTACGACGGGTTGAGCTGCCGGGCGGGTTTCGATGCCATCGTCGTTGAGCTGGAGAATAAGCAGGCTGGCCGCGCCCGTGTGCAGTTTCGCCTGCGCGACTGGGGTGTCTCGCGCCAGCGTTACTGGGGCTGCCCGATCCCTATCATTCATTGCCCGTCCTGTGGCGACGTGCCGGTGCCGGAAGGAGACCTGCCGGTCAGGCTGCCCGAAGACCTCGTGCCCGACGGTTCCGGCAATCCGCTCAATCGTAATGATGCGTTCGTCAACACGACCTGCCCGAAATGCGGCGCGGCGGCGAAGCGCGAGACCGACACCATGGACACCTTCGTTGACTCCTCGTGGTACTTCCTGCGCTATACCTGTGCCGATAATGATTCGGCCATGGTGGACGAGCGCACCAACCAGTGGATGCCGGTCGATCAGTACATCGGCGGCATCGAGCACGCGATCCTGCATCTGCTCTATGCGCGCTTCTGGACCAAGCTGATGCGCGACGAGGGGCTGGTTAAGGTCGACGAGCCTTTCGCCCGGCTGCTTACCCAGGGCATGGTGCTGGCCGAAACCTACTACCGGGAAGACGAACAGGGTCGGCTGAAGTGGTTCAATCCGGCCGACGTTGAGGTCAAGCGCGACGGCAAGGGCGGTATCGTCTCGGCCACGCTCAAGTCCGACGGTGAGCCGGTCGAGCCCGGCGGCATCGAGAAGATGGCCAAGTCCAAGAACAACGGCGTCGATCCGCAGGAGCTGGTCGACCAGTACGGTGCCGATACGGTACGGCTGTTTTCGATGTTCGCCGCCCCGCCCGAGCAGTCGCTGGAATGGTCTGATGCTGGCGTCGAGGGCGGCTGGCGTTTCATCAAACGGCTGTGGTCGGCAGTGAGCGCGCATGTTGCCGACGGCGTGCATCCCGGCGCGAGGCCAGGCCCGCTCGAAGGCGATGCCGCCAACCTGCGCTGCCAGCTTCACGAAACCATCGCCAAGGTCGGCGACGACATGGGCCGGCGCTACACGTTCAACACCGCCATTGCCGCCATCATGGAGTTCTGCAACCAGCTGTTGCGCTTCAAGCCGGCCGACGACAACCAGCGTGCGCTGGCCCAGGAAGCCTGGGAAGCGGTGGTCAGGCTGATCGCGCCGGTGACCCCGCACCTGTCCGAGGCCCTGTGGCGCAAGCTGGGTTGCGACGGTTCGGTGTTCGACGCCGGCTGGCCCGAAGTCGACGAGGCGGCGCTGGTGCGCGCATTGGTTACGCTGGTCGTACAGGTAAACGGCAAGGTGCGCGGACGCATCGAGGTTGCCCCCGGCGCCGATCGCGACAGCGTGCAGGCCGCCGCTCTTGCAGATGCCAACGTGGCGCGCTTTGTCGACGGCAAGACGGTACGCAAGCTGATTCACGTGCCTGACAAGCTGCTCAATATCGTGGTCGGTTGAATGTCCCTGCGCACACTGGCCGTGATCATTCCCTGCCTGTTGCTGGTTGCCTGCGGCTTCCAGTTGCGCGGCGAGGCGCGTCTGCCGACGGTGATGGACCGGACCTGGCTGAAGGCGTCCGACGACCATTCGGCGTTTGCCCGCGAACTCGGCCGTCAGCTGCAGGCCAACGGTGTGAAGCTGGTCGATGAGGCGGACATGCAAGCGGCGACCCTGGAGGTTTTCGCCGAGCGCATGCGGCGCGAGCCGCTGACCATTACCGGCCAGGCCCGCGTGCGCGAGTTCTTGCTCATGTTTGACGTGGAATTCGAATTGCGCGACGGCGCGGGCAATGTATTGATTGAACGTGAGAGGTTGCAGTTGACCCGCGATTACAGCTTCGACGAGCAGGAAATTCTTGCCGCCCAGCGCGAGCAGGAGTTCCTCGAGGCCGACCTGCGCCGCACCATGACCATGCGGCTTTTGCGGCGGCTGGAGACGGTCGGCGAGTCATGAAGCTGTTTCCGGAAAAACTACCTGCCCGGCTTCAGCAGGGGCTGGATCCGGTCTACCTGATCGCCGGCCAGGAGCCCCTGCTCATCGAAGAGGCCTGTGATGCCCTTCGCCGCGCCGCGCGCGCGGCCGACATCGCCGAACGCATCGTCATCGAAACGGACGGTCGCTTCGACTGGGGCGAGCTGAACGCCTCCACTGAAACCGGCTCGCTGTTTGCCAGCCGCCGCCTGGTCGAGGTCCGCCTGCCCACGGGCAAGCCGGGGCGTGAAGGCGGCGCGGCCTTGCGCGAATTCGTCGAGCAGGCCGGCGACGATGTGCTGCTGGTCAAGTGCGACGACTGGGAGTTCGCCAGCGAGAAAACGGCCTGGGTGAAGGCCCTTGACGGCGCCGGTGTCTACGTACCGTGCTGGCGGGTCAAGCCGCACCAGTTGCCGGACTGGATCGGTCGGCGCCTGGCCGAGCGTGGGCTGCAGGCTGACCGCGCGGGCGCCGCTTTCCTGGCCGAACGGCTTGAGGGCAACCTGCTGGCCGCCGCCCAGGAGATCGAGCGTCTCGCCTTGTTGTTCGGGCGCGGCCAGGTCAGCCTGGAGCAGGTGCGAGAGGCGGTTGCCGACAGCGCGCGCTTCGATAGTTTCCGGGTCGTCGAACTGGTGTTTGGCGGTCAGCCGGGTGCGGCGGTTCGATCCATCCGCGGCCTGCGCGAGGCCGACACACCCATGCCCATGATCGTCGGTGCGCTGGCGCGGGAGCTGCAGACCATCGGCGCATTCCAGGCACTGGCCCGGCATATGCCGCCGGCCAGGGCTTTTTCCGAACTGGGTGTGTGGAAGAGCCGCCAGCAACCCCTGGCAGCCGCGGCCCGCCGCCTGCAACCGGATATCGTGCGCCAGGCGCTTGCCCGGCTGGCCGATCTTGATGCCATGTCCAAGTCCAGCCGGCAAGGCGAGTTCTGGATTGCGCTGGAGCGCCTGTGCGTGGGCCTGGCCACCAATCGCAGCGAGATGTGCGCGGCATGAAGCAGGCAACGGCGATATTCGGCGGTACTTTCGATCCGGTCCATTACGGCCATCTGCGTGCCGCCGCCGAGGTCAGTGAAAAGCTCGATGTCACCGACTTCCGTTTGCTGCCGGCCGGTCAGCCGCCGCATCGCGATCACACCGGGGCCGAGGCCTATCACCGCCTCGCCATGCTGGAGCTGGCGCTGGCGCCTTATCCGGACCTGACCGTGGATGAGCGAGAGGTCAGGCGCAAGGGGCCGTCCTACATGGTCGAGACGCTGGCGTCGATCCGCCGCGAGGTCGGCGAGGTGCCGATCATTCTCTGCCTGGGCCAGGATGCGGCCAACAAGCTGGAGGGCTGGCATCGCTGGCGCGAACTGTTCGACCTGGCCCACCTGGTGGTGATGAAGCGCCCGCGCAGCCGCCCGCGCTATCCCGAGGCAGTGGCCGAAGAACTCCGGTTCAGGCGTGTGCGTTCGACGAGTGTACTGATGAATGAGCCGGCCGGCCGGGTGCGCAACCTCGACGTCACCCAGCTGGCCATCTCCTCGACCGATATTCGCAACCAGTTGGCCGCCGGTCGTGACCCGCGTTTCCTGTTACCGGCCACGGTCCTGGCCTACATCCGCAAGCACGGACTGTACGGCGCAATCTGACCGGAAGAAGTATGGTGACCCCACGCCATTAAACGGGTAGAATGGTCGCCGGGTTTCCCTTAGAGCAGTAACCGTACTTGAAAGAAAATCAGATTCCCTCCCCGAGTGAGTTGCGCGATCTTGCCATCGCCACGCTCGAAGACGCCAAGGCCTCGGACATCCAGGTCATCGATCTCACCGAACGCGGCTCCTTCGCCGATTACATGATTGTCTGCAGCGGTTCCTCGTCACGGCAGGTCAAGGCCGCGGCAGAGCGTGTCGCCCTGCGGGCGAAGGCGGCTGGCGTCAAACCGTTCGGCATCGAGGGCACCGGCGAGAGCGAATGGGTGCTGGTCGACCTGTGCGATGTGGTCGTCCATGTCATGCAGCCGCAGACCCGCGCTTTCTACAACCTCGAGAAGCTCTGGTCGGCACCGCCGGCTACCCGTTCGGCCCAGGCCTGACGGCTCGGAGTTTTTGCGGTGGACCTGGCGGTGGCCGCCATCGGCACGCGCATGCCCGGCTGGATCGCCGACGGCTGGCACGAGTACGCCCGCCGCATGCCGCCTCACCTGAACCTGGAATTGATCGAAGTGCCGGTGGCCGGCAAGGCCGGTGCCGGACGCGAGTCGGCTGTGGAAGCGGAACGTCTCCTGGCCAGGGTGCCTGCCAACGCCCTTCGGGTCGCGCTGGAGATCGGCGCGCGTCCGTGGTCGACCGAGAAGCTGTCGACCCGGCTTGACCAGTGGCAACTGGAGGGGCGAGCGGTCTGGTTCTTCATTGGCGGTGCTGACGGCCTGGACCGCAGCGTGCTCGAGACCTGCCGCGAACGCTGGTCCCTGGGTCCGGCCACCCTCCCGCACATGCTGGTTCGCGTCATCGTCGCCGAACAACTCTACCGTGCCTGGACGATTCTGAGCGGACATCCTTATCATCGGGCTTGAATTTGCACGTAAAAACGTAAATCGTAAAACGCAACACGGGCGCTGGTCATGCATTTTCTTTTTAGCCGCGGTGGCCAATGTCTTTCAGCTTGCAATTGGTCAGGGGCGTTGAAAGAAACCGGCTCCCTTGTCCCCGTTTAACGTTTTACGTTTCCCGTTTTTCTCCTTATCGTGCCAACTGAGCCCCGAACTAGGCTGCAATACTGAATGAACAACCTGATCCTCGCTTCCGCCTCCCCACGCCGCCGTGAGTTGCTCGGCGTTTTCGGCATTGATTTCGATGTCCGGCCGGCCGATATCGACGAGTCGGTCATCAGCGGAGAAACGCCGGCCGACTACACTGTGCGCCTCGCGGTGGAGAAGGCGCGCGAGGTTTCAGGGGAGTACCGCGACTGCTTCGTGCTGGGCTCGGATACCACCGTGGCCCTGGACGGCGACTGCCTGGGCAAGCCGAGCGATGACGAGGAGGCGCGGGATATGTTGGAGCGTCTTTCGGGTACGGTCCATGAGGTGTTGTCGGCCGTGGCTCTGATACATCCCGGCGGCGAGGTCGAGATCCGGCTCAGCACAACCCGTGTCGACTTCGCCCGACTGCCGGCCGAATGGATTGACGACTACATCGCCTCCGGTCAGCCGATGGATAAGGCGGGTGCCTATGGTATTCAGGGTGCGGCCGGCATCTGGGTGCGTCGGCTCGACGGCAGCTATACCGGCGTGGTCGGATTGCCCCTGTTCGAGACGGGAGAACTCCTGCGCAAAGCCGGCCTGTGCTGAAGGGGCGCCGTCGGCGGGCACGGCCAAGGTGATACTCTTGTGGACTGAGAGCAACTGCCCGGGAAGGCGTGATCCTTGAGCGACGATATCCTGATCAATGTCACCCCGACCGAACGCCGGGTCGCGGTGGTCGAGAACGGCCTGCTGCAGGAACTCTACCTGGAGCGCATCAACGATGCCGGCTATGTGGGCAATATCTACATGGGGCGTGTCGAACGTGTGTTGCCGGGCATGCAGGCAGCTTTCGTCAATGTCGGCCTCGACCGCACGGCATTCCTGCATGCCGCCGACATCCTGCCTCGCCAGCCCGAACTCAACGACAACGGCGAGCCCCTGCCGATGCCTTCGATCACCGCGTTGCTGCACCAGGGCCAGAAGATCCTGGTCCAGGTGATCAAGGATCCGCTGGGTACCAAGGGCGCACGCCTGACCACTCAGCTCAGTATCCCCTCGCGGTACCTGGTGCTTTTGCCCGGCGTCGACAGTTTGGGCGTGTCGGTCCGCATCGAAGCCGAAGAAGAGCGCCAGCGGCTGCGTGACCGGTTACGCGAATTCGTCGGCGAAGACAGCGATGCCGGGTTCATCATTCGCACCAACGCCGAGGGTGTGGGGGGTGATGCACTGGGAAGCGACCTCACTTACCTGCGCCGGTTGTGGCCGCGCATCGAGGAGCAGGCCGAGTGCGCCCAGCCGGGCCAGTGCGTTTACGAAGACCTTGCCCTGCCTTATCGCTCCCTGCGCGACCTGATGCATGGCGGTGTTGAACGGGTGCGGATCGATGATGAGGAAACCTGGCGTCGTGCAAAGCGCTTTGCGGAGGATTTCTTTCCCGAGTGGGTCGAGCGTATCGAACACTATTCGGGAGACGGGCCGCTCTTCGACCTCTACGGTGTCGAGGGCGAGATCGAGCGTGCGTTGAGCCGGACGACGCCGTTGAAGTCCGGTGGCCACCTGACCATTGATCAGACCGAAGCCATGACCACGGTCGACGTCAATACCGGCGCCTTCCTCGGCCATCGCAACCTCGAGGAGACCATCTACAAGACCAACCTCGAGGCCGCCCAGGCCATTGCTCGCCAGCTTCGCCTGCGCAATCT
>SKZJ01000198.1 GCA_007127425.1 Wenzhouxiangella sp. | reverse complement strand
TACCGAAAAAGAGGTTTGCTTATTTAACGTATTTGCGAATTTTTCTAATTGCGCTGCTCTGACTAATTCCCAACTCACGTGCTACTTTATATGAACTTTTCAGCTTTTGGTAACTGTTAACTATAAGTTCACTCTCGATAGTTTCAATGTAAGCTTGTAAGGTTTGATCCCCAGGAAATTTCTTTATCATATCAATGGTGTTACTCATTGAGGTAATATGAGGAGGTAAATGTTCAAGTTTTATCTGATTAGAATTAGCAGTTACTATCAGTTGCTCGATAAGATGCTTAAGTTCTCTGACATTACCAGGCCAATCATAAGCAACTAAATATCTTATCGCGTTCTGAGATATCTCTGTACGCCGGTTGTGCTTTTTGCAAAACATATTAAGATAGTAATCAAGTAGTAGTGGAATGTCTTCTTTCCTGTCTTCTAAGGAAGGAATAATAACAGATAAAACGCAAAGCCTGTAATACAGATCACCTCTAAACGTGTTGTTTTTAACCATTTCTTTTAAATCTCTGTTTGTTGCAGCTATAATTCGCACATCTACATTTTCCACAGATTTTGATCCGATAGGTGTAAATTTTTGTTCTTCGATAACCTGCAATAACTTAGGCTGAAGGGTCATCGGTATCTCTGCAATTTCATCCAAAAATATTGTGCCCTGATTTGCCAAGGTGAATTGACCAACTTTTCCTTTGTAGCTGGCACCAGTAAATGCACCCGATTTGTAACCAAACAATTCTGATTCTATTAATTCCTGTGGCAATGCTGCACAATTAACCTTAAGAAAATTCTTTTCTTTTCGGTTACTTAAATCATGAATTTTCTTTGCAAAAAGATCTTTTCCTGTTCCTGTATTGCCTTCTAACAATACAGTGCTCTCTGTTTTGGCTATCCTCTGCAGCATCTTCATTAATTCTGCTAAAGATGAATTTTCTGAATAGATCAGCCGGTTATTTTCAGCTTCTTTCACTCTGTTTGCCTTGCTGCTATTATTATGTTGTACTTTATTTTTCATATCCTGGTAACTTTTTCTCATATCCTCAAGAGAAGTCACGTCTCTTGAGTTGCATATAATTATATCGATAGCGCCGTTGTTATCGAATACTGGAGTAGCCGTAACCATCAGCTTATTGCCAGTAGCCGTTTCCTGATTTATCGTTATTTTTTTCTTTTCTTTCATAACCAATGGCGTTACGGCAGGGAAAAATGCCCCTCGTTCTTCCAGTTCCCATACACTTTTACCTACCATGTTTGATGCCGAAACTCCGTAGTTGTTTTCACTGGCCGGGTTGGCCAAAATGACTTTTCCATGGCCATCAGTTACAAAAATTTCATCATTGGAATTGCTAATAATAGCTTCATAAAACTGCACCTTCTGTTCCAGCCTGCTTATTTGATTTTCATTCCATTTTTTCTTTGCTTCGGTTGCATATTTATAAGTTGCTAAATATTTTATGATCTGCCCCGGCTCATCTTTTATTTCTTTGATTTCAGCTTGCCATAATATGTCTTCCTGTTCAAATGTAAAAGTAACTCCATCAGATAAGGTTTCCGTCGGCCAAAGCTCTTTCCAGGAAACACCGTTACATAAGCCAAATGTTTCGTCAGTACCGTCAGACAGTCCACAAACTATGCCTTTCTTGTCCAACAAAAAGAAATAACTGGTGTTCTTGGTGCTGTCGTTAACCATAAGATGTCTCCAATTTCTTTAATATTTCTGGACAAATTGTTATACCTTAATTGTTCTACGGTAAACTCAGTTATTTTAACCCCGAAGCTACTTAATAGTACGATAATTTACGCCTGCAGTCAAGTCTAATTGTGTTTGAATAAGTCAAATATGGGTTATGAGGTTTTGAATTTTTAATCCGATATATTTAGTCTATAAAGCACTATTCACAAATGATGGAGATATACAAAGTTACTGCTACACTTGAGGTCAGAGTTATCTATAAATGCAGAATAGGGTGTTATATTTTTGTTTTTAAAATATGGCATAAAAATTGCGTTAATTAAAATATAGTATTTGCATTTTCGGCCTCTTGGCTGCAGTTGATTTAAGTGATCGGGAAGAATGTATGGTAAATCTATTAAATGAGGTGAAGATATTGGTTGTTACAAGAATGGGTGACGGCTCCTTCATAACGATGAGCAGGGATGAAGTGCTCCGCGATGTTGAAGAAGGGGTTGCCGATGCTGTGAAACGCGGCAAGATAGAAGCTTTAAGCTCAGATGAAATTGAGCATATTGTCGATATCTGCTGCCGGCCGCAGAAATTTGTCAGTGTTGAAAAAGGAAACGAGCTGGTTTTAACTTACGATTCAGGAACCCTGAAGGTGACCCGTTTAGGGATCCCGATTGGTATGCCCCAGATTTTACAGCTTTATGAGCGGGCTTTTGGGGCAGACTCTCTCGAGCTGGCTTATGTGCATTATAGTTTTAAGCCAATTAAGTCTATTGTTCCTGAAGAGCAGTATGCAGTTGCAGAAACATCGCTGGTTACTACTGCACCGCTGCTTTACGGCGCAATGCCCAACCTTCCACTTTATACCCAGCCTGATGGGCCCTGCCCCAATGCGGCTGAACTCCTGCCGATGGGTAAAATTGAAGAAGCGAAGCAGGCCCAGGAAGAAGCTGCTGAATACGCGATAAAGGATATGGTTTTTGTATCGAGCGGGGTTTATGAAGCCGGCGCAGATGGGATAGATTTTGATACTACTGCAGCCTCTGGTGATGCTGAATTCTATGCCACCTTGAAGGCGACAGAGATATTGCGCGAAAAGTACCCCGAGATGGCCATAGAGATCGGGATGTCCGGTGAATTTGTCCTCGGTTTCCACGGTGATATCGAGTATGACGGAGTGCGTTTGGCCGGTCTTTACCCGCACAAGCAGGTTAAGCTGGCTGAAAAAGCCGGAGCTTCTGTTTTCGGGGCGGTTGTCAATACCAACAGCAGCCGTAGTTTTCCCTGGAACCTGGGCCGGGCTGTAACATTCTGTAAAGCCTGTGTAGAAACGGCCAATATCCCTGTCCATGCTAACGTGGGTATGGGTGTAGGCGGGGTGCCCCTGGTAATGACCCCGCCGATTGATTGCGTATCGCGGGCTTCAACAGCGATGGCGGAAGTCGGTAAACTCGACGGGTTATAGGTAGGTTACGGTGACCCTGCAGGAATGGCTTTAGCTCACATGCATGCATCGGGTATGGGTGGAATACGCACTGCCGGAGATCTGG
>SKZJ01000311.1 GCA_007127425.1 Wenzhouxiangella sp. | reverse complement strand
TCGGTGTCATCGACGGTCAGGGCGTCATACACCTTGGGCACTGAATCGCGCGGAAACTCCACGTCGACCACGGCACCGATAATCTGAACAATCTTTCCGGAACTCATTGGCTCTTCCTCAAGTTTTGGCGGCTTCGCTCATTCACTGCGCCGAAGCCAAGTTTTTCAAATTCAATCAAGTGGAAAGGAGGAAAGGTCAAAGGACGAAAGGATCTCCCACCCTCTACCCTTTTACCTTTTACCTTTCACCATTCATCAAACCGCCGCCGCACCACCGACAATCTCGGAAATTTCCTGCGTGATCGCGGCCTGGCGCGCCTTGTTGTAGACCAGCTTGAGATCGTCGATCAGGTTGTTGGCATTGTCCGAGGCATTCTTCATCGCCACCATTCGGGCGGCGTGCTCGCTGGCCAGGTTCTCCAGCGAGGCCTGGTAAACCAGGGTCTCGATATAGCGGGTCAGGAAATCGTCGAGCAATTCGGTTGGATTGGGCTCGTAGATGTAGTCCCAGTACTGCAGCATCGGCTTGTCGTCGGTTGCCGGCAGGGGCAGCAACTGATCGAATGTCGCCTGCTGGGTCATGGTGTTGACGAAATGGTTGTAGCACAGGTACAGACGATCGAGCCTGCCCTCACGGTAATCGTCCAGGCACACCTTGACGGTACCAATCAGGTCCTCGAGGCGCGGTTGCTCGCCCAGGTCCTGGGTGGCCGCCGAGATATCGACCTGCAGACGACGGAAAAACTGGGCGGCCTTGCGGCCGATCACCACGGTGGTGATCTCCACGCCCTTTTCCTGCCACTCGCGGAATTCGCCCAGCAGCTTGCGGAACATGTTGGTGTTCAGCCCGCCGCACAGCCCCCGGTCGGTGGCGATGATGACGAATCCGACACGCTTGACTTCTTCGCGCTCGGTCGTAAACGGGTGCGGTTCCTCGAACGTGGCATGGGCAAGGTGACCGATCACCTGGCGCATCATGCGCGCATAGGGCCTGGAAGCCCCCATCAGGTCCTGGGCCTTGCGGATCTTGCTGGCAGAGACCATTTCCAGCGCGCTGGTGACCTTGCGCGTGTTCTGGACGCTCTTGATCTTGCCTACGATTTCCTTGGAGCTGCTCATGTTCTCTCTCGGGACTCGGGACTCGGGACTCGGGACTCGACCCGGTGAATTTGCGTCACCAGGGGTAATCCTATGATTGAGTCGTTACACATCACCAGCTGCCGGTGGACTTGAACTCGTCCAGTGCCTTCTTCATCTCGGCGGCCAGCTCGTCGTTCCAGTCGCCGGACTTGTTGATCTTGTCCATCAGCTCCTGGTGGCTGTTGCGCATGTAATCGACCAGCGCGCGCTCGAAATCGACAACCTTGCCGAGTTCGAGATCATCGAGATAACCCTCGCTACCGGCAAACAGGCTGACCGCCATATCCGCCACCGACATCGGCGAATACTGAGGCTGCTTCATCAGCTCGGTAATGCGCTGACCGCGCTCGAGCTGCTTGCGGGTGGTCTCGTCGAGATCGGAAGCAAACTGCGAGAAGGCAGCCAGTTCGCGGTACTGGGCCAGCGCCAGACGCACGCCGCCGCCGAGCTTCTTGATGATCTTGGTCTGGGCCGAGCCACCGACACGCGAGACCGACAGACCGGCGTTGATGGCTGGCCGGATACCGGCGTTGAACAGGTCGGTCTCGAGAAAGATCTGGCCGTCGGTGATCGAGATCACGTTGGTCGGAACGAACGCGGAAACGTCACCGGCCTGGGTTTCGATGATCGGCAATGCGGTCAGTGAGCCGGTCTTGCCCTTGACCTTGCCGTTTGTCTTTTGTTCGACGTATTCGGCGTTGACCCGGGCGGCACGCTCCAGCAGGCGCGAGTGGAGGTAGAACACGTCCCCCGGATAGGCTTCACGGCCCGGCGGACGACGCAGCAGCAACGACACCTGACGGTAGGCCCAGGCCTGCTTGGTCAGATCGTCGTAGATGATCAGCGCATCTTCACCGCGATCGCGGAAGTACTCGCCCATGGCGCAACCGGCGTACGGGGCAATGTACTGCATCGCAGCCGATTCGGAAGCACTGGCGGCAACCACGATGGTGTGTTCCATGGCGCCGTGCTCTTCGAGCTTGCGCACCACGCTGGCCACCGACGACGACTTCTGGCCGACGGCGACGTAGATGCACTTGATGCCGCTGCCCTTCTGATTGATGATCGCGTCGATCGCGACCGCGGTCTTGCCGGTCTGGCGGTCACCGATGATCAGCTCACGCTGGCCGCGGCCGATGGGCACCATGGCGTCGATGGACTTCAGACCGGTCTGCACCGGCTGGTCCACGCTCTTGCGGGTGATGACACCCGGGGCGATCTTCTCGATCGGCTCGGAGCCGGCCGCATCGATCGGTCCGGCACCGTCGATGGGGCTACCCAGCGCATCGACCACGCGTCCGAGCAGGCCCTCGCCGACCGGCACCTCCAGGATGCGGCCCGTGCAGCGCACGGTATCGCCTTCCCTGATGTGCTTGTAGTCGCCCATGACCACGGCACCGACGGAATCACGCTCAAGGTTGAGCGCCAGGCCGTAGGTGTCGTTGGGGAATTCGATCATCTCGCCCTGCATCACGTCGGCCAGACCGTGAAGACGGCAGATGCCATCCGAGACGCTGAGCACGGTGCCTTCGGTTCGGGCGTCCGAGGAAACCTCGAATTCCTCGACCCGCTTGCGGATCAGTTCGGAGATTTCAGAAGGGTTGAGGGTCTGCTGCATTTTCGCAATCCTTGAATTAAGTTCCTTGTGCCGACTCGGGTCGACGCTTCATTTGGAAATCGGCGAATTACACCGCGAGCTGCTTGCCCAATTGTTCCAGGCGACCACGGACACTGCCGTCGATCACCTCGTCACCGGTGCGTATCACGACACCACCGATCAGCGACTCATCGACATCGATTTCCAGATCGACTTCGCGACCGAATCGGGACTTCAGTCGACGGGTCAGCGCCTCCTGCTCGTCCGACTCCAGCGGATAGGCAGAGGTCACCCGCACGTGAATGCGCTGCTGGGCCTCACGCCGGAGAAACTCGAACTGTGCCGCAATCTCCGGCAACAGCTCGAAGCGCTTGTGCTGGCCGACGCTACGCAGGAAATTGACGAACCGCTCGTCGAAAGCGTCTCCGCCGATTTCCCGGAACACCTCGATCAGCCGGTCACGGTCAATGCGCGGGTTGTCAACCAACTCACGCATCTCCGGAGCCGCGGCAACCTGCGAAGCCAGCATCAGGTGCTGGCTCCATTCACCCAGGCTGTCGGTGTCGCGGGCCGCCTGGAAGGCGGCACGGGCATACGGTCGGGCAAGCGTGATTCGACTGATCATGGCCCTACAGCTCCGCCGCCAGTTTGTCGAGCATCGCGCGGTGGGTCTGCGGATCGATTTCCTTTTCGATCACACGATTGGCGCCGGCCACGGCCAGCTCGGCAAGTCGCTCGCGCAGCGCCTCGCGGGCCTGGTTGGTCGCCTGTCGGATTTCGGCTTCGGCAGCGGCAACCTGGCGGTCACGCTCGCCCATTGCATCTTCCTTGGCCTGCTCCACGAGCTGATTGCCGCGCTGGCTGGCTTGCTCGATGATTTCACCGGCCTTGCGGCGGGCGTCACGAATCAGCTCTTCGGCTTCGGCGTTGGCACGCTCAAGCGCATGCTCTGCCTCTTCCGAATGAGCCAGACCCTCGGCAATCTTCTGTCGCCGCTCTTCCATGGCCTGCGTCAACGGCGGCCAGACAAACTTCATGACCGCGAAAATGAAGACCAGAAATGTGCCGGCCTGACCGATTAGTGTCCAGATACTCGGTAGCATAGTGGAGCCTTGCTTCTGTTTAAGTCAGTTGAATCGCGCTGATGTCTTAGCCGACGACGCCCTGGACAGCTCCCAGCAGCGGGTTGGCAAACAGCAGCAGTGCGGCAAAGGCCACGCCGATGATCGACAGGGCGTCGAGCAGACCGGCGATGATGAACATCCGAACCTGCAGCATGCCGGCCAGTTCCGGCTGACGGGCGGCGCCTTCCAGAAACTTGCCACCAAGCAGGGCAAAACCGATACCGGTCCCCAGGGCTGCAGCGGCGAAGATCAGACCAACAGCAATCGCGGTGTTTGCCTGAATCTGGGCAAGCATACCGGCCAGTTCAATACCTTCCATAACGTTCTCCTAAGTAATGTCTTATATGTAGAGCGAAAAGCGAAGTTTCAGTATCAGGAAACCTGTTTAGTGTTCTTCATAAGCCAACGACAGGTAAACGATCGTCAGTGTCATGAAAATGAAGGCCTGCAGGGGCACCACCAGAATGTGGAAGATGGCCCAGGCGCCGCCGGGGATAAACTGGATCCACCACGGCAGCAGGGCGATCAGCACGAAGATCAGCTCGGCGGCGTACAGGTTGCCGAACAGTCGCATGGCCAGCGAAACCGGCTTGGCGATCAGCTCGACGATGTTGAGCAGCACGTTCGGAATCCACAGCAACGGGTTCTTGCCGAACGGGTGGGTGAACAGCTCCTTGCCGAAGCCGCCGAGCCCCTTGCCCTTGATGCTGTAGACAATAATCAGTAGCAGCACCGTCACCGACAGCCCGAACGGGGCATTGATGTCGGCCGACGGCACGATGCGGAAGTAAGGCACCCCGAAGAATTCGCACAGCGCATAGGGCACGTAGTCCACCGGCACCAGATCCATCAGGTTCCAGAGGAAGACCAGGCCGAAGATGGTCAGCGCCAGCGGTGCGACGAACTTGCGCGGTCCGTGAAAGCTTTCCTTGACCGAGTTGTCGACGAAGTCGACCAGCATCTCGACGAAGTTCTGCAGCCCGCCCGGGACGCCCGCGCTGGCTCGGCGCGCAGCAAGGTAGAGAAATCCCAGAAAGAACAGGCCCAGCAATGCCGACACGATCATGGTGTCCACGTGCCACACCCATGGGTCCATGGAGTCGGCACCCTTCGGCATGCGAAGATTGGTGATGTGGTGGACGACGTAGGCGTCGGCCGAAGGCATCTGGCATTGGGTCGTCCCTTCGACGCCCTCGATAAGTTCAGGATTGCTAGCCATGTCTTGTTAGACGGAGTCCCGCTTTTCCTTTCCTGTAGTCGAATCCGGCAGATGCGTCATTTTCTGCATCGCCAGCCAGTAGGCCACCGCCGTGGCCGCGTATCCCGATACCACCGGAATGAAATACCCGGCGAACCAGTAGGCGACGATGACAAACAGAATCACCGCCAGCACGAATTTCAGCGCCATGGCCCGGTAGAACGCCCGCACCATCTGTTTCGGCTCTCCGCCCAGCGCCAGGCCGATTCGAAGCGCCGTGACCCCGGTCAGAAACACACCGATCGCGCCGCCAACCAGGGCCGCCATGGACCAGGCCAGTCCGCCGATCATGGCAAAAGCCAGCCCGGCCAGCGCGGTCAGTAGAGCCTGAACGCGAAACAGCCAGGCAATCGTCTTGGCAAACTGGTCGTCGTACACGGCCTGGGCGCTATCGGGCGTTGGGTCGGGCGCTTCGGCTCGTCTTCCCATGGAGGAAAAGCGGCCGGGTCTGCACCGGAAGGGCGCAAAATGACACTGCGCCCTGCAAATCCGGGCAATTATAACAGGGGATTTGCGGGAGCGGCAAGGAATGAAAGGCTGCGGTAAAAGGTAAAAGGTGAAATGTGAAAGGTGAAACGTAGTCGGCGCCTTGTGGCTGGGCATTGACCACTAGCCACAGCCCAGGAAACCTCTGAAAACGTAGCGAGCGGGCGCCATCAGGCGCACGCGCAGTAGTTTTTCAGCGGTTTCCTAGCGCTTCAGGCGTTCGAGGATGCCGTCGAGTTCGTCGAGGCTGGTGTAGCGGATGGTCATCTGGCCCTTGCCGGAGGTCTGGTGTCGGAGCGAAACCGGGGCGCACAGGGTTTCGGTCAGTTCCTGCTCGAGGCGCTCGATGTCGGCGCTCTTCCGTACCGGCTTCTTTTTCTCCGGCGCCCCTTCGCGCATTCGGCGCACCAAGGCTTCGGTCTGGCGGACCGACAGTTCCTGTTCGACCACCTGGCGCGCGGCGCGCACCTGGTCGGACCGATCGAGGGTGAGCAGGGCACGGGCATGGCCCATGTCGAGCTTGCGCTGGTCGACCAGTTCGCGCACTTCCGGTGCCATGTCGAGCAGGCGGAGCATGTTGGTCACCGCCGCACGAGAACGCCCGACGCTGGTGGCCGCCTCCTCATGGGTGAGATCAAACTCTTCGATCAGGCGCCTGAGCGCGGTGGCTTCCTCGAGCGGGTTGAGGTTCTCGCGCTGGATGTTCTCGATCAGCGCCAGCGCCAGGGTGGCCTCGTCGGCGACCTCGCGCACCAGCGCGGGAATGGTCTCCAGGCCGGCCATCTGCGAGGCGCGCCAGCGCCGCTCGCCGGCAATCAGTTCGTAGCGGCCCTTCTTCGCCAGCGGCCGAACGACGATCGGCTGTACCAGGCCCTGTTCGCGAATCGAGTTCGACAACTCCTGCAGGCGATCCGGATCCATGGCCGAGCGCGGCTGGTAACGTCCCGGCTCGATCACATCCAGCGGCAAGTTCTTCAGCCCGGTCAGTTCACCCTCCGGGCTGGCCTTCTCGGCCGCGGCCCGGGTCTTGCCCAGCAGGGCATCGAGGTTGCGACCGAGTGGTTTCTTCTTGCGCGAGGCGTTCATCGTGGATCGGCTCCGAGTCGACGCAGGTATTCTCCGGCCAGGCCGAGATAGGCTACCGCGCCGCGAGACTCACGATCGTAGTGAATCACCGACTGCCCGTAGCTCGGCGCCTCGGCCACGCGCACGTTGCGCGGGACCACGGTGGAATACAGCTTGTCGCCGAAGTGTTCGCCGAGCTGGCGCGAGACGGCACCGGAAAGGTTGTTGCGAATATCGAACATGGTCCGCACCAGGCCCTCGATTTCCAGGTCCGGGTTGACCGAATCCTGGATCTGCTCGATGGTATTGAGCAGGGCGGTCAGCCCTTCCAGGGCGTAGTACTCGCATTGCATCGGGATCAACACCCGGTCGGCGGCAGTGAGCGCATTGAGCGTGAGCACGTTGAGTGCCGGCGGACAATCGATGATGACGTGGTGGTAGCGGCCGCGAAGCGGATCCAGCGCGGCCTTGAGCACACCGGAACGATCCTCGAGGTCCATCAGCGCCACCTCGGCCGCGGTCAGGTCGCCGTTGGCCGGCACCAGATCGAAACCCATGTCCTCGACCTGTAACGTGACCTCGGGGATGGTCGCCTCGCCCATCAGCACTTCGCAAAGCGTGGGCTGGTCCTCGCCGATCTCGACCCCGGAGCCGGTCGTGGCATTGCCCTGCGGATCGATATCGATCAGCAGCACGCGACGCCTGAGCTCGGCCAGCCCGGCAGCGAGGTTGAGTGCAGTGGTGGTCTTGCCCACCCCGCCTTTCTGGTTGGTTACGGCCAGAATCCTGGCCCGTCTTTCACTCATGTCGACTCACGATGACCAGGCAGCGCCTGGCGGCGGTACCCGGTACTTCCAGTTCGATCCGATCGACATTGTAGCCGCTTGGCACACCTTCGCACTCGCTTTGTTCCAACCGCGCCTTCATCGCCAGCAGACGGGCGCCGCGCGCCAGCCAGGCTTCGAGTTGCCCGACCAGTCGCGGCAGCGGTGCCAGCGCCCGGGCGACGAGATCGCCCGCCGGATAGTTGTCCGGGTCGATCATCTCGAGGCGGCCGTGCACCGGTTCGATGTTGTCCAATCCGAGCTCACGCCGCACCTGGCGCAGGAATCGGACCTTCTTGCTGCTGGCATCGACCAGCACGAAATGCCGCTCGGGACAGGCGATGGCCAGCGGCACGCCCGGCAGCCCGGCACCGGTTCCCGCGTCGAGTACACGGTCGGCCTTGAGCCAGGGCAGGATGCTCAGGCTGTCGAGCAGGTGGCGGTCGACCATCTCCATCGGCTCGTCGACGGCGGTGAGGTTATAGGCCCGGTTCCAGCGCGTGAGCAGGGCAAGGTAGGCCAGCAGGGCCTCGACCTGGTCTCCGGACAGATCAATCCCCATCGACCCGAGCCCGCGCTCGAGCCGCTTGCGCAATTCCGGACTGCTCATGTCGGTGAGACTTCCTCGTCCGCCTCGTCGCTTTCCGGCCACGGCTCGCCCGGCAGTTCGCGGTGGCGATGACAGGCCACCCGGTTGCCGTCTTCGAGCATTTCCAGTTCCGGCACCTCGGCGGCACATCGATCGATCGCAAACGGGCAACGCGTTCGGAACACGCAGCCCGAGGGCGGATTGAGCGGCGAGGGCATGTCGCCCTGCAGGGAGCGACGGGCGCGGGCGCGCTCACGCACCGGATCGGGAATCGGCACCGACTCGATCAGCGCCCGCGTGTAGGGATGGCGCGGGGCATGGTAGATGCTCTCGCGGTCGGCCAGTTCCATCACCCGGCCCAGGTACATCACCAGCACGCGGTCGGAGACGTGGCGAACCACCGACAAGTCGTGAGCGATGAAGATCAGCGACAGCTGCAGTTTCTGCTGCAGGTCCTTGAGCAGGTTCACGATCTGCGCCTGGATGGAAACGTCGAGCGCGCTGACCGGTTCGTCGCACACCACCAGCCGGGGATTGACGACCAGCGCCCGGGCGATGCCGACGCGCTGGCACTGCCCACCGGAGAACTCGTGCGGGTAGCGGTTGAGCTGGTCGCTGCGCAAACCGACCATCTGTAACATGCCGCTGACGCGCTCGCGTATCTGCATCTTCGACATCGACGGGAAGAAGGTCTTGAGCGGCTCGGCGACGATCTCGCCGACAGTCATGCGGGGATCCAGCGAGCCGGACGGGTCCTGGAAGATGATTTGTATTTCGCGCCGCTTCTTGCGCAGGAACTCCTCGCTGGCGCCGACAAACTCGTCGCCCAGCCACTTGATCGACCCGCCCCGGGCGCGCTGCAGGCCGAGCAGGGCGCGGGCCAGGGTCGATTTGCCGCACCCCGATTCACCGACAATGCCCAGGGTTTCGGCGGGGTAGACATCCAGGCTGATGCCGTCTACGGCACGAATACTGTGATAGTCGTGCCGAAAGAAGCTGCCGGCATCGACGCGGAAATGGACCTGGAGGTCACGAACTTCGAGCACGGGTGAACGCATCAGCTGGCCTCCTCCTGCTGCGGCAATGCGTCGAGATGGCAGCGCTTGAACCGCCCTTCACCGACCTTCTCGAATACCGGCCGCTCGTGGCACTTGTCCCAGGCATATGTGCACCGATCACGAAATGGACAACCTTCGGGCACTTCCAGCAGGTTGGGCGGATTGCCGGGGATGGCGTGGAGGATGCCCGAGTCGGCGCGGTCCAGCCTTGGCACCGAGTGCAGCAGGCCTTCGGTGTAGGGGTGACGCGGGTCGGCAAACAGCGAGTCGACGTCGGCCATCTCCATTTCCTGGCCGGCATACATCACCAGCACCCGATCGCTCAGGCCGGCGACCACGCCGAGATCGTGGGTGATCAGCAGGATGGCGGTCGAGGACTGGGTCGACAGCTCGCCCATCAGCGAGTTGATCTGCGACTGCACCGTGACGTCGAGCGCGGTGGTCGGCTCGTCGGCGATCAGCAGATCCGGCTGGCAAAGCAGCCCCATGGCGATCATCACGCGCTGGCACATGCCGCCCGACAGCTCGTGGGGGTACTGCTTCATGCGCTGTACCGGATCGCTCAGGCGCACCTGTCGAAGCATTTCGATCGCCCGCGCCTTGGCCTCGCGGCGCTTGAGGTTGCGGTGATGCGTGAGCACCTCGACCAGTTGCTCGCCGATGGTCATGTAGGGATTGAGCGAGGACACCGGGTCCTGGAAGATCATCGAGATCTTCGACCCGCGCACGCGGGTCAGTTCCGACAGCGACATGCCCAGCAGCTCCTGGCCACGGAATTTCACCGAGCCGGTGGCACGGCCGTTCTCGGCCAGCAACCCCATCAGCGCGAGCGCGGTCTGCGTCTTGCCCGAACCCGACTCACCCACCAGCCCCAGCGTCTCGCCGGGCTCGAGATCGAAACTGATGCCGTTGACGGCATGCACCACGCCTTCGGGGGTGTTGAAGGAGACGGTGAGGTCGCGGACTTCAAGCAAGGCCATCAGGGGCGGTAAAAGGTGAAAGGTGAAAGGTAAAAGGAAAAAGCGCCAAGCGCCAGCGCATGGCACTCACTGCCCTCCCGTGCGACTGCGATTCTCCAGCCCTGGCAAAACCGCCGCTTCTTCAGCCTAGCAAACATCCATCCTCCTTTCACTTTTCACCTTTTTACCTTTTACCGCTCTTACAACCGATCCTTCGGATCCAGCGCATCACGCAAGCCATCGCCGAGGAAATTGAACGCAAACAGCGTAACCGCCAGAAAGCTGGCCGGGAACATCAGCGACCAGGGGGCGGTTTCGAGTTCCTGGGCCCCCTCGTTGACCAGTGCACCCCAGGAGGTGAGTGGTTCCTGGACGCCCAGGCCGAGAAAACTCAGGAAACTCTCGACCAGGATCACCTGCGGAATGGTCAGGGTCACGTAGACGATGACCACGCCCAACAGATTGGGAATGATGTGGCGGCGAATGATCTGCGCCTCGGTGGCACCGCAGGCGCGGGCGGCTTCGACAAAATTCTTGTTCTTGAGACTCAGCGTCTGCCCCCTGACGATACGCGCCATGTCCAGCCAGTTGATCGCGCCGATGGCAATGAAGATCAGGAAGATATTGCGTCCGAACACCACCATCAGCAGGATGACGAAGAACATGAAGGGCATGGCGTAGACCGCGTCGACGAAACGCATCATGACGTTGTCGATACGCCCGCCCATGTATCCGGCGATGGCGCCGTAGGTCACGCCGATGATCAACGAGACCAGCGTGGCCAACAGCCCCACCAGCAACGAGATCTGCCCGCCGATCATGGTGCGCACAAACAGGTCCCGACCGATGGCATCGGTGCCGAAAATGTGGCCGGTCTCCAGCGACGGCGGGGTCGAGTAGTGTTCCCAGTCGGGAATCTCGTGGTCCCACTGGCTGAGCATGGGGCCGACGACGACCAACAGCACCATCACGAACAGCACCACCAGGGCAGTCACCGCCGCCTTGTTTTTCAACAGCCGGTGCCAGGCATCGACGTACAGCGACCGACCCTTGATCGTGCGCCGGTCCAGTGCCTGGTCGAAGGCGTCACGGGTGGTTTCGGTCATGTCCCGGCCTCGGCTTCGCCATCGTCGTAGCGGATCCGCGGGTCCAGCCAGGCGTAAAGCAGGTCGACCATGAAGTTGAACAGGATGATGATGATGCCGTAGAGGATGACCACGCCCATCACCAGCGTGTAGTCGCGGTTGAGTGCGCCCTGCACGAAGTAGGTGCCGATGCCGGGGATGGTGAAGATGCGCTCAACCACCACCGAGCCGGTCAGGATCCCGGCCGCGGCCGGACCCAGGTAGGAGATCACCGGCAGCAGCGCGGGCTTGAGCGCATGGCGAAAAATGACTTCCTTTTCCGGCATCCCCTTGGCGCGCACGGTCCGGATATAGCTTGAGTGCAGCACCTCGATCATCGAGCCGCGGGTGATGCGCGCGATGTAGGCGATCATCGGCAAGGCCAGGGTGACCACCGGCAGCACCATGCGCGAGGGCGAATACTCCCACCCCCCGGCCGGCAGCCAGCCCAGCGTGATGGCAAACAGCAGGATCAACAGCGGTGCCATGACGAAATTGGGAACGGAAATCCCGACCATGGCAAAGCTCATCACCGTGTAGTCGGCCGGGCGGTTCTGCCGCAAGGCCGCCCAGGCGCCGATGGCGACACCGAGGATGAGCGCAATGATCAGTGCCAGAATCCCCAGCGTGAACGAGACCGGCGCCCCCTGCAGGATCAGGTCATTGACGCTCCAGTCCCGGTAGTGGAACGAGGGCCCGAAATCCAGCCGCGCAATCTGCCACATGTAACGCCCGTACTGAAACACCAGGGGCTCGTCGAGATGGTACTTGGCCGCGAGGTTGGCCTCGATCTCCGGCGGCAGGGCCCGCTCCGAGTCGAACGGCCCACCGGGCGCAATGCGAATCAGAAAAAACGCCACCGTGATCAGCAGAAACAGCGTAG
>SKZJ01000264.1 GCA_007127425.1 Wenzhouxiangella sp. | reverse complement strand
GCCGACCAGGCTCGTAGCATGTACCTGGCCGAACTGGCCCTGGCCTTCGCCACCGACTGGCTGGATATTTCCGGCACGCTGGTGGTCAAAGTATTTCAGGGCGAGGGCTTTGACGCGCTGCTGAGCCAGTTGCGCGAGGCGTTTCAGGCGGTCAAGGTACGCAAGCCGCGGGCCTCGCGTGCCGAGAGCCGCGAGGTTTATCTGGTAGCCCGGCGGCTCAAGGGCTGAACAACCATTGATTTCACATGAAGTAGAATGGGACAGGCGTAGAGCGACCTGACCCCCGGAGTGACATTTTGAGTGATTTTGCCAAGAACTTGCTGATGTGGATCATCATCGCGGTGGTCCTGATGAGTGTGTTCAACCACTACTCGCAGACCGAGCCCGAACCGCGCGAGATGATTTACTCGGTATTTCTCGAGGAAGTGCGTAGCGGCAACATCGACGAAGTCGTCATCCAGGAAGGCCAGGCCGGCAAGACCATCACCGGCCAGACCCTGGACGGGCGCCAGTTCCGCGTCATGGCACCGCGCGACGACGGGTTGATCAAGGATCTGCTCGATCACAACGTCGCCATCGACGCGAAGCCGCCGGAACGCCGATCGGTGGTGATCGACATCCTCATCAGTCTGCTCCCGGTATTGGTGCTGGTCGGCCTGTGGGTCTACTTCATGCGCCAGATGCAGGGCGGTGCCGGTGGTCGTGGCGGCGCCATGAGCTTTGGCAAATCCCGTGCGAAGCTACAGGGTGAGGACCAGGTCAAGGTCACTTTCAGTGATGTCGCCGGCTGCGACGAAGCCAAGGAAGAGGTCACCGAGCTGGTCGACTTCCTGCGCGACCCGGGCAAGTTCCAGCGTCTCGGCGGCCATATCCCGAAGGGTATTCTCATGGTCGGCCCTCCGGGGACCGGCAAGACCCTGCTGGCGCGTGCGATCGCCGGGGAAGCCCGTGTACCGTTCTTCTCGATTTCCGGCTCCGACTTCGTCGAGATGTTTGTCGGCGTCGGCGCCTCACGCGTGCGCGACATGTTCGAAACCGCCAAGAAGCACGCGCCCTGCATTATTTTCATCGACGAGCTTGATGCGGTGGGTCGCCACCGTGGCGCCGGTCTCGGCGGTGGGCACGATGAGCGCGAGCAGACACTCAACCAGTTGCTGGTGGAGATGGACGGCTTCGAGGGCAGTGAAGGGATTATCCTGATTGCCGCGACCAACCGACCCGACGTGCTCGACCCGGCGCTGCTGCGCCCGGGGCGTTTCGATCGCCAGGTGGTCGTGCCATTGCCCGACCTCAGGGGCCGTGAGCACATTCTCAACGTCCACATGCGCAAGGTGCCGTGCGACGAGAACGTCAGCGCACGCCTGATCGCGCGCGGTACCCCCGGTTTTTCCGGGGCCGATCTGGCCAACCTGGTCAACGAGGCGGCACTGTTTGCCGCACGCGCGAACTCCAAGGCCGTGACCCATCAGCATTTCGAAGAGGCCAAGGACAAGATCATGATGGGCGCGGAGCGACGGTCCATGGTCATGGACGAGGAAAACAAGCGCCTGACCGCCTACCACGAGGCCGGCCATGCCATCGTGGGACGCACGGTGCCGGACCACGATCCGGTCTACAAGGTCACCATCATTCCTCGCGGCCGTGCGCTGGGCGTGACCATGTTCCTGCCCGAGCAGGACAAGTACAGCATGAACAAGACCGAACTCGATAGCCAGTTGGCCAGCCTGTTCGGCGGGCGCGTGGCCGAGGAGCTGATCTACGGCAAGGAAAAGGTCACCACCGGGGCCTCCAACGATATCGAGCGGGCCACCCAGATTGCTCGCAACATGGTTTCGAAGTGGGGTCTGTCCGAAGCGATGGGTCCGCTCTCGTATGACGAAAACGAGGATGAGGTCTTCCTGGGCCGTTCCGTGACCCAGCACAAGCATATTTCCGACGAAACCCATCGCCAGATGGACCGGGAAGTGCGGCGCATCATCGACGATGCCTACGAACGGGCGAAAGAGATTCTCGAAACCAACATGGACAAGCTTCACCTGATGGCCCAGGCGTTGATGCGTTACGAGACCATCGATTCGAAGCAGATCGATCAGATCATGGAAGGCCACGAGCCCGATCCGCCCGAAGGCTGGAATGACGATGCCCCCAAGCCGGGTGACGGCGATGAAGACGAGGGCGGAGAGGAGCCCTCGGGACAGCCGGCGACTGGATAAATGTTGGCTGGTTGGCTTGTTAGCTGGTGGCCTGGTTGATTGCCAACCTAGGGAAGCTCTGAACAACTCTGCACGGGCGCGACGGGTCTTTGCGGGATCACCCGTTGTGGCTTCGGCGAGCGTGGTTTGGTCATTCCAAATGAGCGAGCCGAAACGCAGCGGGTGGCCCGCAAAGGCCCGTCCCTTCAGGGTTTCGCCGGAGAAGCCGCATCTCGCGCGTTGCGCCCCTCGGCCGTAGCTACGGCTACTGTCACTCGGGTCGCACCACACGATCTGCGGCTTCTCCGGCAGAAACGCGCTCCGCGCAGAGTTATTCAGAGCTTCCCTAGCAACCAGCAAACGAGCTAACCAGCGAACTAGCCAACGCGCTGCTCTTTTTTGAGCAGCGCCCGCTTCCGCTCAATCCCCCATCGATACCCGCCCAGCCCGCCATCGGCGGCCACCACCCGGTGACAGGGCACAACCACGGCCGTCGGGTTGGCACCGCAGGCCCCGGCTACGGCGCGGGCGCCGCCGGGTACGTTCAGGCGTTTTGCCAGTTCTCCGTAGGTGATGGTTTCTCCGGTCGGGATCCGTTGCAGCGCACTCCAGACTCTGTGCTGAAACACGGTGCCGCGCAGGTCCAGTGGCAAGTCGGTCGTGGCCGCTTGGCCGTGGTCGATCAGGCCGATGACCTGGTGCTGGATCGATTTGAAGTCCTCGTTGCCGGTTTCCAGCTCGGCATTGGGAAACCGCCGTTGCAGTTCGGCAATCAGTTCAACGTCCTCGTCGCCGATCAGAACCGCGCACAGTCCCCTGACCGAGGCCGCGACCAGGACAGCGCCGAGACTGCAGCGCGACACGTCGAATGCGATCCGCTCCCCCTTGCCGCCTGCACGCAGCCTGGACGGTGTCATTCCGAGGCCGTCCCGGGCGGCCTGGTGCGAACGGCTGGATGAACCGAATCCCGCTTCCAGTGCCGCGTCGGTCACGCTCATGCCGCCACGCAGCAATGCGCCAAACCGCTGGATGCGCTCGTGTCGGAGCATGTGCCCGGGACTGATGCCGAAGCGGT
>SKZJ01000230.1 GCA_007127425.1 Wenzhouxiangella sp. | reverse complement strand
GCGTCGGTATTCGACCGCGTCACCAACTCGCTGCAGCGCCTGCGCTGGCTGCCGGAGGTCCGGTTCATCAATGATTACCACCACGATACAGGCTGGCAGGAGGCCATCGCCGATTCCGTCCGGCGCTTTCAGCGCGACAAGGGCAAGCCGGAAAAACTGGTATTTTCCTTCCACGGCATTCCCAAGCAGTACCTGCTCGACGGCGATCCCTACTACTGCCAGTGCCAGGCCAGCGCACGCCTGATCGCCGAGCGCCTGGAGCTTGCCGACGACGACTGGGTCTGCACCTTCCAGTCGCGCCTGGGCCGGGCGGAGTGGCTCAAGCCCTACACCGACAAGACCCTTGAGCAGATGGCCCACGACGGCATTCGCAACGTCCAGGTCGTGTGCCCCGGCTTCTCGGTCGACTGCCTGGAAACCATCGACGAAATTGCCTTCGAGAATCGGGAAGAATTCATCAAGGCCGGGGGCGAAACGCTGGATTACATTCCATGCCTCAACGATTCCGTCACCCACGTGAAAACCCTGGCCGGCCTGTGCCATCGCCACGGCCAGGGCTGGCCGGAATTCGCAGGCGCGCGCGCCGCCGGTGCCTCCGAGCTCGAACGGCGGGTGGAACGAGCCGATCACGCGGCGCAACAGCTCGGCCTTGACTGACTCGCTGACGCGACTGCGGATACTCACCGCGCTGGCACTGATCGGTACGCCGCTGTACCTGTTGCAGGGACGGCGCCTCAGGCGCAGCACCCCGCGCCTGCCCGAGGTGCCGGAGCCCCGCCACGGGCAGGTTGACGGCCAGCGTCCATCACTGGGTTTGCTGGCCGTTGGCGAATCACCACTGGCAGGGGTCGGCCTGGATTCGGCCGGGGAGACGGTCATCGCACAATTGGCGGCGACGCTGGCCCGCGACAGCCGGCGTGCCGTTCACTGGTCCATCATTGCCCGCGGTGGCGTAACCGTAGCCGACACCAACACCCGGCTGCTGCCCAAGGTCCCGTCAACCGGTGTGGATCTGGCGCTGATCGGCCTGGGTGTCAATGACTGCCTGCAACTGACCGGAGTGCGTCGCTGGCAGGCGGGCCTGGAAGACCTGCTCGACGGATTGAACGAACGCTGCCGGCCGCGATGGATCGTCCTGGCCGGTGTCCCGCCGATGCAGCACTTCCCCGCCCTGGCGCAACCACTGGCGGGCATGCTCGGGTTGCGCGCCCGGATGCTCGATACCGCGGCGGCCGACGTGGCGGCAACTCGAAGCGATGTCGTCCATGTCCCGATGGCTTTCGACGGGCGCTTCCAGGAACTGTTCTGCCACGACGGCTTCCACCCCAGTGCCCGCGGCCACCGGCAATGGGCCGAACAACTCGCCGAGGTCATCGGACCAAGATTGTGACAAGGTGATTTCTTACATCTTCCTGGGTGCGCTTCCGATCGCGTTTCGGCCCGGAACCTGTCAGTCTTCTGCTATGGTTTCGCCAGCAATCCCCCGACCCGCAAGCACATGACCACTGCCAGCGCCGCCCTGCCCGCGAAAAATGCCGAGCAACTGCTCAAGAGCGTGTTCGGATACGAGCATTTTCGTGGCCGTCAGCAGGCGATCATCGAGACGGTAAGCGGCGGCTCCAACGCGCTGGTGCTGATGCCCACCGGTGGCGGCAAGTCGCTCTGCTACCAGGTGCCGGCACTGATGCGTCACGGTACCGCGGTCGTGGTCTCGCCATTGATCGCTTTGATGCGCGACCAGGTCGAGGCACTGACCCACAATGGGGTGGCCGCTGCCGTGCTCAACTCCAGCCTCGATGCCGCGACACGGCAACGCACCGAGAAGCGACTGCTGGCCGGCGAGCTCGACCTGGTCTACGTCGCACCGGAACGCCTGCTGCGCCCGTCCATGCTGTCGCTGCTCGAGCGCATCGACCTGGCCCTGTTCGCCATCGACGAGGCCCATTGCGTCTCGCAGTGGGGGCACGACTTCCGTCCCGAATACCTGCAGCTTGACGTCATCGCCCGACGTTTCCCGTCGGTACCTCGCATCGCCCTGACCGCCACCGCCGACGAGCGGACCCGCGGCGAGATCGCCCAGCGCCTGCTGCCCGACGGCGGCGAGACTTTCATCGACAGTTTTGATCGCCCCAACATCCGCTACACCGTCGGCATCAAGCAGAATGCCCGGCGCCAGCTGCTGGCCTTCATTCGCTCGCGCCACGCCGGCCACTCGGGCATTGTCTACTGCTTTTCGAGAAAGCGCGCCGAGGACACCGCCCGCTTTCTCGCCGACCAGGGCTTCGATGCCCTGCCCTACCACGCCGGACTCGACACCGGCACCCGCCAGGCCCACCAGGACCGCTTCATCAAGGAGGACGGCCTGATCATCTGCGCCACCATCGCCTTCGGCATGGGTATCGACAAGCCCGACGTGCGCTTCGTCGCCCATCTCGATCTTCCCAAAAGCATCGAGTCCTACTACCAGGAAACAGGGCGGGCCGGACGCGACGGCCTGCCGGCCGATGCCTGGATGGTCTACGGCCTGTCCGACGTGGTCCAGATCCGCCAGTTGCTGACCCAGTCCAGTGCACCGGAGGCCCAGCAAAAACTCGAGCGCGAACGCCTCGAGGCCCTGCTGGCCTACTCCGAACATGCCGGTTGCCGGCGCCCGCCCCTGCTGGGCTACCTGGGTGAAAATCATCCGGGCGAATGCGGCAACTGCGACAACTGTCTCAATCCACCGGACACCTGGGATGCCACCGAGGCCGCGCGCATGGCACTGTCGTGCGTCTACCGCACCGGCCAGCGCTTCGGTGCCACTCACCTCGTCGACGTGCTGCTGGGCAAGGACTCCGAACGTGTTCGCCAGCACGGTCACGACCGGGTCAGCACCTTCGGCATCGGCCGGGACATCGACCGCAGGACGTGGCACTCCGTCCTCAGGCAATTGCTCGCCGCCGGCCACCTGCAACCCGACCCGGAAGGCCATGGCGGCCTGCGCCTGAGCGAGCAATGCCGCGAGTTGTTGCGAGGTGAAGCGGCCATCGAAATGCGACACGACCCGACGCCTGCAGCCAAAACGTCACGAAAAGCCACAACCCCCCTTGACGTCGACACCGAATCGACCGAATGGCTGGCGCTCAAGACCTGGCGCCTGGAAACGGCGCGCGCCGAAGAAGTGCCGCCCTACGTGATCTTCCACGACGCCACCCTGGCCGCCATCCTCGACGCTCGTCCAGCGACGCTGGAGGAACTGGCCACGGTCAGCGGCGTCGGTGAACACAAGCTCAAACGCTACGGTGAGCAGGTGCTTGAGGTGCTTGCGGAACTGAATTGATGCCAGGCATTACCGGCCAGCCCGCCCTGGCGGGCTGAGGTCATCCGCTGGCGGCCTGCCACAGCGCGACCATCGGCGCGAAGAAAATCATCAGGATGAAGACCGCCAGGCCGATGTACAGCAATGTCCGGACCGGCCGCCGACGCATCGCTATCCACAGTGTCTCGACCCTGCCCGCTCGAAGCGCCTCGTCGTAATCGGCCCGGGCACGCCGGGCGCGTTCAGCCTGGTATTCGTTCATCAACTCGCGCGCCCGCGGGTAGTCGTCGCGCTCCTTCAACCAGATGCCGCCGGCGGTAATCCCCAGCGGACCCGGCGGGGTCTGGTAGCATTCGATGTGGTGACGCGCCATCAACTCGAGCACCTCTTCACTCTCGTCGTCGGGCACGTTTCTGAGGTTGAGCAGTAATCGGGGCATGGCTCGATTGCGAGTGAAGGACCGCCGCCACTATAGCGCAGCGTTCCGCCGCCGGCAGGTGGTCGCGTGCCTGAAACGGTATGATGAGGATTTCCACGCCAGCCGCACACCTGTCAATGGCGTGGCCAGGTCCGGGGTAAAGAGGATGATGGGGCATAGCATCACGACGAAGGGGACGTAGTGCACAATCGAGGGAATCGGTCAGAAACTGGACAAAGCAACATGCGCCGCATGGCGTGCCGTATTGCAATGGTCGCCGCATTGGCGTTGGCCTGCTCACTGGCTCTCGCTCACTCGCACGAGATCGATCAGCTAATCGAACGCGCCGATCGACCGGGCTTTTCCCTCATGACCCCGGAAGGCCGCCAACTCCTCGAGCGCCTTCTCGACCACTTCGAGCATGCCGACCCCCGGCAACAGGTAAAGATCCGCCTGATCCAGGGACGCAATCTCGCGCTGGCCGGCGACTACGAGGGCGGCATCGAGACCCTGACTCATTTGATTCAGCAGGACACGGACACCGACCTGCACCTCAGGACACTTGAGTTGCTGGCCAATATGTTGCTCCAGATCGACCGATACCACGAGGCATTCACCCACCTGGAAGAGGCTGTCGAGCTCGCTCCCGACGCGGAGTCGAGTGCTCGCCAGGGTCGTGTCTACAGCCTGGCTGCCTATTGGTACGGCGAAGTCGGCGCCACCGACCAGGCACGGGAACTGGCCCGCCTTGCCGAGGAACGCGTCGATGACATGAATGACCCCTGGCAGGCCTGCATTACACTCGAGAAAATGGTGCTGGCCTGGCGGGCGATGGATGAACTGCTCACGGCCAGGCAAAGTGCCGAGCAAGCTTTATCAGCCTGCCGCAACGCCGGCGACCCGATCTTCCTCAGCGCCATCACGCAGCATCTCGGGCAGATCCAGTTTCTCCTTGGCAACGACGAGCGGGCCGAAGTCCTGCTGAACGAAGCCATCAACGTGGCGAGCGAAAACGGTTACGTGGACGGCCTGCTGCAGGCACGTCTGGCCCTGGCTCACCTGCTGGAACGTCAGCAACGCCTGGGCGAAGCCGAGGCGTTGCTGGCTGCAAGCATCGATGAAATGGAGTCACGCCAGCGATGGCGGCATCTCAGGGACGCGCGTCGACTGGCCGGCGCCATCGCCCACCAGAGAGGCGATCATGAGACAGCCTATCAGCACTTCAGTCGCTATCTCGATGCCCATGAACGTCACCTGAGGGCGCTGCGAGCAAGAGCCGTTGCTTTTCACGAGGTCCGGCACGGGGCCAGGGCGCGGGAACTGGAAATTCAGTTCCTTCGCGAGCAGGCAGAACTCGAGGAACTGGAAGACCTGGCCCGCAGACAGCAAAGGCGAATTCAACTGGTCAGTTTCGGCCTGATCGCCATGCTCGTGGTGATTCTGTCACTACTGATCGTGCACACCATTCGGGATCGGCGCCACTACCGCACCCTGTCGAGACGGGACAGCCTCTCCGGATTGCGCAACCACACCAGCTTCTTCGAGGCTGCCGGCGAAGCCGTGGAGCGCTGTCAACGCAAGAACCGGCCGGCCACCATGGTGCTCGGCGACATCGACCACTTCAAGCAGATCAACGATACCTACGGCCACCTGGTCGGAGACGAGATTATCCGGCTGGTGTCTTCCAGGCTGCAGGACACATTTGGCCGGCACGGCATTACCGGACGAATCGGCGGCGAAGAGTTTGCTGCGCTCCTGCCCGGCAGGGACGAGCAGCACGCGCGGGAACTGGTCGAGAAATTGCGCCGGGCGTTGCGAAAGACCCGGCATTCCGATCCGAAACAACGGGTCACGATCAGCTTCGGCATCGCCCAGTCCGGGGGAACGTTGACCTTGGATGGACTGCGGCAGGTCGCCGATGATGCGCTCTACGATGCAAAACATGCCGGTCGCGACCAGGTCGTCGTTGCCAGGCGGGAAGACCCATGATTTCCATGCTCGCAGGCTTGGCCCGTCGTCATCCGACAGGCCGTACGGGCAAGTCAACGGTCCGTCACCGCTCCGGTGAGCCTCGGCCATGACATGCACCGGCCGGGACCGTCGCTTTGCCGGGCTCGCCGCGCTGACATTGTGTCTATCGACCCTCACCCCGGATTCGGCAATGACAATGACGGACCCGGAAGTCGAAGAACTGCTCGACAAGGCCGCCGAACTCCACGTCCGTGCACCGTGGCACGAATCGCAGGAAATCCTCGAACAGCTGCGTCCCTTCATCGACGAGGCGGACATCGACCGCTACGCCCGTTTCACCATCATGGAAGCCCGCAACCGCGTCCTGGCTGGCCATATGAACGATGGCCTGGACCAGCTGGAATCGCTGCTGACCCTGGACCTCCCCTTGCCCCGCAGGATTCGCACCCTGGCACTGGCCGCCAACATCAACCTGGTACTGAGGCGCTACGAGGAAACCTTCGATCAACTCGGACAGGCATTGGAACTGGTCTCGGATCCCGCCGGCAAGGAATACTCGGCCGGCGTGTACAGCCTTGCAGCCAATCTGTATGCGCAGGTCGACCAGTTTCATCGTGCCCGGCATTACGGACACCTTGGAGTCGAGGCAGCCAACGCGCATGCCGGACCACGCCTGGCCTGCGTCAGCTTCCAGAGACTGGCATTCGTTTACAAGTCGGCGGACATCTACGGGCTCGGGCTGCGCCACTATCGCACTGCCCTGGAGCACTGCCGCCGGTCCGGAGACGACGTCCTCATCAGCGTCACGCAATACTCACTGGCCGACCTCCTGCGCGAGGCCGGCCATTACGAAGAGGCCGCTTCGCACTTCCGGGAAAGCATGCAGCGCCTGGAGACAACCGAGTACGCCAGCGGCCTGGCTGAAGGCCGTCTCTACGAGGCCCGACTTCACCATGTTCTCGATGAGCATGAGCAGGCCGAAACACTGCTGATCGCCACGCTGGAACACTTCGAACGGCACCAGGTCTGGAACTACCTTGCCGAGGCGCATGGCCTCCTGGCCGACATCCGGGGGCAGCGAAACGACCATGAAGGGGCCGTCGAACACATCCTCGCCCAGATCGAGGCCCGTGAAGCCCACCTCGGACTGGATCGTGCCCGTCGCCTGGCCTTTCTCGAAGTCGATTTCGACACCCGTTTCAAGGAAAGTGAACTGGCTTTGCTGCGAGAACAGGCCCGGGTCACCGCGCTGCAACAACAGACACGTCGCCAACAACGGCAGCTGCAGCAACTGGGGTATATCGTCGCCGCGTTCCTGGTGCCGGTGCTCGCCCTGCTGCTGTTCCATGCGGTTCGAGAACGCCGCCATTATCGTCGCCTTGCTCGCCATGACGGCCTGACCGGGCTGCTCAACCACACGCATTTTTTCAAGTTGGCCGCAGAGGAGATGTGCCGTACCGAGCATGAAGGGATGCCGTTCGTACTGGTCCTGGCCGATATCGATCACTTCAAGCGCGTGAACGACCGACATGGACATATTGCCGGGGATCGAACACTCGTTCACGTGGCCTCCCGCCTGCGTGAATCGTTCGCCGGACACGGTATCGTCGGACGCGTCGGCGGGGAAGAATTCGGGATCGCCCTCGCGGGCACCCGCATGGCGGACGTTGTCGAGCTTCTTGAGCGCTTGCGCCACAACCTGAGCCTGCCCCGACCCGAAGACGACAAGGTCAAGGTCACCATGAGCTTCGGCCTGGCCGGAAGGACCGGCGGCGGCACCACCATCAATGCATTGCGGGAAGAGGCCGACCGGGCACTTTACGAAGCCAAGCGTCTGGGCCGTGACACGATTGTCTGCCACGATCCGAAACAACCGGTGTCCGGGAAATGAAGCTGCACAGGACGGCAGCATCCCCTGGCTGCAGCAAAACGCCCGATCCGCTAGACTGAAGCCATGGGCGGGCAGCTTTGTTTTACATGACTACCGGGTGCTGGATCAGGCTGCTCACCTCAAGCCTGCTCGGCTTGACGGTGATGGTCGCTGCCTCCGGCGGAGATGATTTCCAGAGCCAGCTTGAGCTGGCCGCGGAACTCAACCTGACGGCCCCCTGGCAGGAATCCCAGGCGATCCTCGATCAGATCGAGCCGGCGCTCGATCAAGCCACCCCGGATCAGTTCGCCACCTTCCACCTGCTCAAGACCCGCAACCTGGCGCTGGCCGGCCATTACGTTGAGGGACTCGAGCTTACCCGGCAGTTGTTGGAGCACCCGATTCCATCGGAACACCGGCTCAGCGCACTCATTCGTGGTGCCAACCTCGGGCTGGAACTCCGACGCTTCGAGGATGCCTTCGATTACCTCTACCAGAGCCTGGTACTCGAACCGGAGGTGGACCACCCAGAACAAACCACCTATGTCTACAGCTTGGCCGCCGAGATCTTCCGGACCGTCGGCAAGGTCGATCGGTCCCGCGACTATGCACACCGCTCGGTAGAGGTGGCGCGCGAGCATGATCACGTTCGCGCCGAGTGTGTCGCCCGCATGCACCTGGCCGCCGCCTACCAGGCGGCCGATCATCTCACCGCGGCCAGGGAGCATTTCCGATCGGCACTGGAGCGGTGTCGCCAGGCAAACGATCCCGTATTCGTTGCCATCGCCGAATTTGGCCTGGGTGACACCCTGCGACGCAAGGGCAGACTTGACGAGGCCGAAGCTCACCTCAACCGAGCCCAGGCACAACATCGTGGCAGTGGCTATCGATCCGGCGAGGCGGAAACCCTGGTCTCCCTGGCAAAGCTCTACCGGGCGACCGACCGTAGCCGACGTGCCGAGGAGATTCTCGCCGACCTGATCGATCAGTTCGCCGATGCGGAGCGCTGGGATTTCCTGGAAACAACCCACCACCTGCTGGGCAGGATTGCCAGCGAGCATGGCGATTATGTCCAGGCGCTGGAGCACACGCTCAAACAGATCGATGCAAGGGAGCACTTTCTCGATGTGCAACGCGCGCACCAGCTCGCTTACCTCGAGATCGAATTCGAGACGCGTTTTCAGGACCAGGAACTGGTGCTGTTGCGCGAACAACACCGGCTTTCCCAACTGCAGGAACAGACCCGCACGCAGCAGCGCCGACTGCATACCCTGGCCTATGCATCGGGCGGCTTGCTCACCGTCTGCCTCATCCTGCTCCTCGTCCATACCCACCGTGATCGCCGTCACTACCAGCGCCTGTCGGGCCTGGACAGCCTGACCGGCCTGAACAACCACACCCGCTTTTTCGACACCGCGCACCGGATGGTGCAGGAAGCCGAACGCAACAACACCCCGCTGGTGCTGGTCATGGGCGACATCGATCATTTCAAGCAGGTCAACGACGCCCACGGCCACCTAGTCGGAGATGAAGCCCTACGCCAGGTCGCCAGGATCCTGAGAGAAGTCTTCGGCGGACGCGGTGATATCGGCCGTATCGGCGGAGAAGAATTCGCCGTCTGCCTCCCCGGAGAAACCATCAACGAAACCCGCCAGTTGCTAGAGGAGCTCCGACGCAAGATCAGGCAGGTCGATTGCGGCGTCGACTGCCAACCACTGACCATGAGTTTCGGGCTCACCCCACACCAGCCGGGTGAGTCACTGAAACGGCTACGTCAGCGTGCCGACGAGGCCCTGTATCGGGCCAAGAATGCCGGCCGCGACGCCGTCATCATTGCCCCAACGGGTCAGTCAGCTGACACAGCCCGGACCCGGTGAGTCCGGGCTGCGCCACCTTCAGAAGCTGAACTTCGCACCCAGCCAGCCGGTGCGCGGCATGCCGGGACGTGCCCCCGACGGGCGCCAGGCCGTGAGATAGGTCTCGTCGGTCAGGTTCTCGACGCTGGCGAACAGGGCCGCATTGGCATGCACCTGGTACTCGGCCGAAACGTCAAACAGCAAGCGGCTGTCGACCCTGTCGTCGGCCGGGATCGGCCCCGAGCCGGCCACGGCACGCGTGGTTCCCACATAGTTGGCATTGAGGTTCAGGCTCAGACGCTCCCAGGACAACCCGATACCGGCATTGAGTTGGTGCTCCGGGATTTGCGGCAACTCGTCGCCACGGACCACTTCGCCCCACTCGCCGAAATTGCTGGAGAAACTGTTGCGGAACTCGCTCGTCGTCCAGGTATAGGCCAGGCGCAACGGAATGCCGACGGCCAGGCCTCGAGCAAGACCGAAGTCATGGGCAAGCTCGGCCTCCAGTCCGGTCACGTCGACCCGGCCGCCATCGAACTCTTCGCCCACCTCGCAATTGCCGCCACTGACGGCGGTACACACACCGACGAGGTTGTCGTAGCGCGTATGAAAACCGATCAGCGCGGCGGTGACATCATTGCCCTGGTACCGCATGCCCGCCTCGTAATTCCAGCTTTTCTCTTCCACGGTACCGATACCGGTCGGTGCAAAGCCGCGATTGACACCGGCCAGCAGCGTCACGTCAGGATTGAGCTGGTAGGTGGCGCCGAAGCCGGGCAGGACCACGCGGGTCGAATCGCTCATCCGACGTCGTTCGCTGTCACGGGTGGGCTCATCACCTTCGAAGTAGTCGATCCGGGTAAAGTCGATGTCCTCGAACCGCAGGCCGGGGGTAAAGGTCCAGTTCCCGTGGCGGATGGTGTCCTGCACCCACAGGGCCAGGGCTTCGGCCTCGGTCACTCGGTTGGTGGTGCTGCCGGGAACACCGGTCTCGGCCCCCGCTTCCTCCCCCTGCTCCTGACCGGGGCGAACCAGCACCAGGCTGCCCTCGACCATGCGGAACGAATCCTGCCACTGCAGGCGATCCTCCTGGTCGCGGTGCAAGCGCGCGCCGACTTCCAGCTCGTGCATCATGCCGCCGGTGTCGAACTGCCAGTTGAGTTGTGACTGGATGCCGCGCGAGTAGTACTCCCGGTTGTTGGCGCGCACATTGCCGAGTATGTCCGTATCGGGGGCACCACGAATCCAGCCCAGCGCGTTTGCATACTGCGAGGGATCGGTCAGGATGGACGAGATATTCACGTAGCCGCCACCCGGTGCATTCTGCACGGCATGCAGCTTGTACCAGTTGCGTGCGAACTCGTGGTTGTAGACAGTCGTTGTCAGGTCGATGCCGTCACCGAGCATGATGAAGTGGCGAAGCTGGGCGAGGTCGTGGTCGGTATTGATCTGGTCCAGCGCCGAGCCGCGGTAGCGGCGGAAGGGAGCGGCTTCGTAGTCTTCACGCGTCAGACCCAGATACGTCTCGTCGGCAGTACGGTCGTCCCTGGCCAGCTTCAACTCGATAAGCTGGTATGGACCGGCGCCATTGGAATTCCAGCGCAACTTGGCGAGATAGTTTTCGGCTTCGAAGCCGGTCGACGGCGACGGCGCATTCGGCCCCGCATCGGCCGGCACGCGATCGAGCTGCTTGAACCCGTCGGAGGCGGACGAGTGGCCCTCGATCAACCATCCCCACTGATCGTCGGACCCGCCCAGCCAGGCATGAGCACGGCGACTGCCATGGTCGCCAAACAGCAGGTCTGCGCGCCCGCCAGTCTCGGCAGGAATGCGGGTAGAGAGCAGGTTGACGGCACCACCGGTCGTGTAGGGACCATACTTGATCGCCGCCGACCCCTTGCGCAGCTCCACGCCGCTCATGCGCCCGGTTTGTGGAAAGTAGTAAGCCGCCGGTGCGGCATAGGGCGCCGGAGCGATCAGCACGCCGTCTTCCATGACGGTGATGCGACTATTGCGCTCCAGCCGGGTACCGCGCAAGCCGATATGCGGAAAGAGGCCGAATCCATCCTCTTCGTGCACATTCACGCCCGGCACGGTGCGCAGAATGCGGTGAATGTCACCGTAGCTGTGCCGCTCCAGTTCCTCCGCGCCGATGGCGTGTGCCGAACCGGGAATGGCAATCAGCTGTGCGGCCGAACCGGTGATCGAGATCCGGTCGACGACCAGGTCCAGATCGAGTTCGGCGTCGGTATCGGCAAGCGTTAGCACGGGAGCGAAGAGCGCGGCGGCGATCGCGCAGGCGAGCGACTGCCGCAGCGGGTGAATCTTTCTCATTGTCTGTTCCTTCGAGTGCTTGGTCTGATGTTGGTTAGAGGGGCGGGCTGGAGAGTGGGACCCGTGGATGTAATTGTAAATGCGAATCGTTACTATTTGCAATACGGAATGAAGTGAAAGGTGAAACGGGTGACGGGTGACGGGTGACGGGTGACGGGTGACGGGTGACGGGTGACGGGAGACGGAGGAACGGGGGTACGGGGAACGGAGAGTTGCTGCGTGTGCGGGCGGGGCCCGTCGAGGATTGGAAACCGGGGGTTCCATTTCCTCGACGGACCCCGCCTAGGGGGTCACGCGGTTAATTCGCGTCTGACTATTGCTGGTTCGCTTCCAGCAACTCGGGGCCGGAGCCGAAGTCGATCGGGGACTGGGCCGCCAGCCAGGCCAGGACGGCGTAGGCGGCGGCGTTCTGGGCCAGATCGTCGGCATCAATCTTGT
>SKZJ01000329.1 GCA_007127425.1 Wenzhouxiangella sp. | reverse complement strand
TTTACTCTTCCGCGAACCAGTGCTCACGCGCCTTCATGATCAACTCGGCGGCGGTTTCCGGATCGAGGTCCTTGACCTCTTCGAGTTCGTCGACCGAGCATTCTGCCAGATCGTCGCGCGTACGGATGCCTTTCTCGGCCAGACGGAACGCAATGGTATCGGTCATGCCCTCGAGGTCGAGCAGGTCCTGCTCCGGACGGTGCTCCTCGAGTTCCTCTTCCGAGGCGATCATCTGCGTCAGCAATGCGTCGCGCGCACGCTGCCTGAGTTCTGCAACCACGCCCTCGTCGAATTCTTCGACGGCGAGCAGTTCCGACTCAGGCACATAGGCGACTTCCTCGACGTTGGTGAAACCTTCCTGCACGAGGATCGAGGCGACCTCCTCGTCGACGTCGAGCTTTTCCTTGAACATTTCAAGAACGGTACGCGACTCGGACTCGCTCTTCTGCTCGGCTTCCTCCACGGTCATGACGTTGAGGTTCCAGCCGGTCAGTTCCGATGCCAGGCGCACGTTCTGCCCGCCGCGGCCAATGGCCTGTGACAGGTTCTCTTCGTCGACAGCGATATCCATGGTTCCGGAATCCTCGTCGACGACGATGGAACTCACCTCCGCCGGCGCCATCGCATTGATCACGAACTGGGCCGGGTTCTCATCCCACAGGATGATGTCGATGCGCTCACCGGCCAACTCGTTGGAAACCGCCTGCACGCGAGAACCGCGCATACCCACGCAGGCACCGATTGGATCGGTACGAGCATCGAGGGCGTGAACGGCAATCTTGGCGCGGCGGCCGGGATCACGGGCGGCGCCCTTGATATCGAGAAGTTCCTGGCCGAACTCGGGCACTTCGAGCTTGAACAGCTCGATCAGGAATTCCTTGCAGGTCCGGCTGACGAACAACTGCGGGCCGCGCTGTTCAGGACGCACTTCGTAGAGGTAGCCGCGCAAGCGATCGTTGGTGCGGGCCGTCTCGCCGGGAATGGTGTGGCGCGAAGGAATGAAGGCCTCGGCATTCTCGCCCAGATCGAGCATGATGCCGCCTTTTTCCATGCGTTTGATCTGACCGCTGACCAGTTCACCAACGCGCTCTTCGTAAGCGTCGACAACCTGGGCACGTTCGGCCTGGCGCACGCGTTGCACGATGACCTGCTTGGCAGCCTGGGCCGCAATGCGCCCGAACTCGGGCGGCTCCATCGGCTCCTCGATATGGTCGCCGACTTCAAGGTCGGGATCATGTTCGCGTGCGTCGCTCAGGCGGATCTGGCGATCCTCCGACTCCAGCTCGGCTTCCTCCTCATCGTCGGAGATCACCTCCCAGCGTCGAAAGGCCTCGTATTCGCCCGTTTCGCGATCAATGGCCACTCGCACCTCGATATCTTCGGGGTTACGACGGCGCGCGGCCGAGGCCAATGCGGCCTCGATCGCTTCGAAAATCGTTTCGCGCGTCAGGCCTTTCTCGTTGGAGACGACCTCGACGACTTGCAGGATTTCCTTGCCCTTACTCATGACCAAGCTTTCCAAGTCAACTGTTCATTCATGTCATTCAACCTGATTCGCCGGCAAACAGTGCGTCGAGATCGGGCGCCAGCTCCGCCCGATGCACATCGGCCAGCGGCAATTCCCATTCGACACCATCGACCAGCAGTACCACGATCGATTCATCGGCACGCACGATCGTGCCCTTGAACTTGCGCCGCCCGTCAATGGGCGAATACATCATCACCCGGGCGGTTTCGCCGACGAATCGGCGGTAGTGTTCGGCTTCGAAGAGCGGACGTTCCACACCGGGTGAAGACACCTCCAGCGTGTACTGACCGCTGACGGGGTCTTCCACATCCATCAGCGCCGAGACCTCGCGGCTGACACGCTCGCAGTCTTCGATAGCGATGCCGGTTTCGTCACGGTCGATGTAGATGCGCAACAGCCGGCTCTTCGGATTGGACAGGTACTCCAGGCCGACGAATTCGTAGCCGAGATCCTCGATCAGCGGCTTGAGCAACGCCTTCAACTTGTCCGATGCAGCCATCGCCCACCTCCCGTTTACGGAAGCCTTTAACGAAAAAAGCCCCTTTTAACCAGGGGCTTTTTTCTTTAGTTCAAAAACCTGGTAGCGGGGGCAGGATTCGAACCTGCGACCTTCGGGTTATGAGCCCGACGAGCTGCCAGACTGCTCCACCCCGCAATCGAGTTGCATAGTATAGACACGACCGAAATTCATTGCAAGAGGATACCCGTAAATAGTCGTCAGGTCGGTGCCTTACAATCAGCCAAACGGCCGCTTGCGGTATGCTAGTGGCCCTTGCAATGCGATCCTTGCAGGATCAGCAAATATCGCATTGAATGGCCACTGGGACCCGTTGGCTTGGAATTCGGTTCCGTTACAGACGCAAAATATTCGAGATCAAATGAACAACAAACTGATGATTGCAGCCCTTGCGCTGCTGCTGTGCCCGCTCGCCCTCGCCACTACCCCCGATCTCCGCCAGATCATGGCCGACCCTGAATGGATGGGATCACCGGTTGAACAGACCTGGTGGAACCTCGATGGTGAAACCGTCTACTACCGGATCAAGCGCGACGGCTCAAGCATTCGCGACATCCACCGCATCGACCTGGCGACCGGTGAAGACGAACGCCTCGACTACGCCGACCATGCCGGCATCGATGCCGACCGGCCGGTCTTTCACATAGACAGTGGTCGTACCGCCTTCATCCGCGACGGCAACCTGTTCGTCCGCCTGCCCGGTGAGGACAGCCCTCGCCAGCTCACACGCACCACGGACACCGACAGTCAGCCGGCCTTCAGTCCCGAGGGAGATCGCATCGTCTTTCGCCGCGGCGACAGCTGGTGGATTCACGATCTGGTCGATCGGTTGAGCTGGCCGGTTGCTGATCTCAAGTTCGAGGACAAACCCGATGCCGAGCCCGAGGACAGCCTGGCACAAATGCAGCTTCGCCTGTTCTCCAGCCTGCGCGAGGACATGGAAGACGAGCGCGAGCAGCGCGAAGAAGGCGAACGTGCCGCGCGCAAGGACGTCACCCGTTCGCCTGCTCCCTGGTACCTCGGCGAAGGCATGCAACCGACCCAGTCCAGCCTGTCTCCCGACGGACGCTGGCTGCTGGTCGCAGTCCAGCCGGCGAATCACGACCGCGGACGCGTCGGCCAGATGCCACACTACGTGACCGTGGACGGATACATCGAAATCGAGGATGTGCGTACCCGCGTGGGACGCAATGAACCAGCGGCCCAGTCACTGTGGCTGCTCGATCTGGAAACTCGCGAAAAGAACGAACTGTCGCTGGCCGACCTGCCCGGTATCCAGGACGACCCGCTGGCCGAGCTCAAGCAGGCCCAGGACATCGACCCGCTAGCCGAAGGCGAAAACCGCGCTGTAAGCTTCACCGGCATCGACTGGCACCCCGACGGTCACCTCGCGGCCGTGCAGGTGCGCGCCAACGACAACAAGGATCGCTGGCTGGCCGTGCTCGACCCCGGCGAGGCAGAACTGACCAGCCGCCATCGCCTGACCGACGAGGCCTGGATCAACTGGGCCTTCAACAACTTCGGCTGGCTGCCCGACTCCGAGATCCTGTGGCTGCTGTCGGAAGAGTCCGGCTACAGCCACTTCTACACCGTCGCGGCCACCGGCGGGTCGCCGCGGGCCGTCACCGACGGTGAGTTCGAGATCATGGATCCGGTGGTCCTGCCACAAGGCGATGCTGCCATCGCCCTGTCCAACCGCAGCCATCCGGGCGAGTATGATCTTTACCGGCTCGACATCGCCGCCGGCGGGCTGGAGCGCATCACCACCCACCGCGGAATCGAGGACTTCGCCCTGCTGCCGGGGGACGACCGTGCCCTGGTACGCTTTTCCGAAGCCTACCTGCCAGCCCAGGCCGGCCTCGCCGACCTGACCAGCGGCGAACTGACCGCACTGACCGACACCCGCAGCGAACCATTCCGCGACATCGAGTGGCAGATGCCGGAGATCGTCGCGGTCGAATCCAGCCACGGCGCCGGCCCCATCTGGTCGAAGTTCTACCCGGCCCGCGGCGAACCGGCCCACGGCGGCGACCAGTACCCGGTCGTGCTGTTCGTTCACGGTGCCGGCTACCTGCAAAACGTGCACTACCGCTACCCGCAGTATTTCCGTGAGCAGATGTTCCATAACCTGCTGACCGAGCGCGGCTACCACGTGCTCGACATGGATTTCCGCGCCAGCCGCGGCTACGGGCGTGACTGGCGCACTGCCATTTACCGGCAGATGGGTACCCCGGAGCTCGAGGACTACATCGACGGCGTCGACTGGCTCGTGGAGAACCACAACGCGGCTGCCGACCGCATCGGCATTTACGGTGGTTCCTACGGCGGCTTCATGGCCTTCATGGCCCTGTTCAACGCACCGGAAACCTTCGCGGCCGGTGCCGCGCTGCGTCCGGTCAGCGACTGGGTGCACTACAACCACCCCTACACCTCGAACATTCTCAACACGCCCGATGTGGATCCGGAGGCCTACGAGCGCAGTTCGCCCATCGAGTTTGCAGAGGGCCTGCAAGGGCACCTTCTGATGACCTCCGGCATGCTCGACGACAATGTCTTCTACCAGGACGTGGCGCGCCTGGCGCAGCGGTTGCTCGACCTGGAGAAGGACGACTGGGAACTGGCCTCCTACCCGCTCGAGCGCCACGGTTTTACGCGGGCGACGAGCTGGCGCGACCAGTACCAGCGTATCCTGGACCTGTTTGAACGCACCATTGGAGGGACACAATGAACGTCTTCATCACCGGCAACAGCAGCGGGCTGGGCTACGGTCTGACCGAGGCCCTGCTCGAACGCGATGCCATTGTCTGGGGCATGAGCCGGACCGGCTGCGATCTCAAGCCGAAATACGACGATGTGCTGAGGGACCGCCTGCAGGACCTCGGCAGCCTCAACTCGATCGACGAGGGACTGGACAGCTTGCTGTCGGACTGCCTGAGACTGGACCTGGTGATCCTGAATGCCGGTATTCTCGGCCGCATCCAGGAAATCTCCAACACCGACGTGCATGATCTCGAACACATCATGCGCGTCAACGTCTGGGCCAACAAGGTCATCCTGGACTGGTTCATCGAGCGCCAGATCCCGGTCGACCAGGTGGTCGCGATCTCGTCGGGTGCGGCGGTCAACATGAATTACGGCTGGGGGGGCTACTCACTGTCCAAGGCCGCACTCAACAACCTTGTCACCCTCTATGCGCAGGAAATGCCGGATACCCACCTGACCGCTTTTGCCCCCGGCCTGGTCGACACCGGCATGCAGGAATACCTGTGCGGTGATGTCGACAGCGAGGAATTCCCCTCGGTACAGAAGCTCAAGGATGCCCGCGGCAGTGACGACATGCCCTCAGCGCGCGAGGCCGGCGATCAGATCATCGACCTTCTCGATACTCTCAAGAACGATTACGAGTCGGGGGCGTTCGTCGATATTCGAAGCATGTGATGCTTCGGTGAGGCGCAAGGCGTCGGGCGTGAGGCGGAACACTGCGGCCTGCCTTCGGGTCGCCGTTGCGTTCGCCGCTCTCTTGCCGGCGGCCTGTGCCACGCTGCCGACCAGCGGACAGATCGAGCAGGGTTCGGAGCAGCTCGACCGCTACCTGCGAACCCTGGAACGGGAAGGCTTTGCCGGGCAGGCACTGGTGGCCCGCGGCGACGAGGTGCTGCTCCTGGCGAGCTACGGCACCATGGGTCTCGACGATCCCCGGCCCGTCGCCGATAACGCCGTTATGCCGCTGGCCTCGATCACCAAGGCGTTCACGGCCAGCGCGGTATTGACCCTCGCCGCCGAGGGCAAGCTGGCGCTGGAAGATCCCATCGGCCTGCATCTCGCCGAACTGGAATCACCCTGGGCCGATATCCCGATCCATAGCCTGCTCACCCATACGGCGGGTCTGCCGGCCGAGATCAGGCATCGCGATCATGCCGAGGCGCCGCGTTTCGAACCCGTTGACCGAAGCACCTTCCTGGAACGGGTACAGCAATTCCCGCCCGACCACCCTCCCGGCGCCGGCTTCAACTACAGCAATGTCGGCTACTCGATGCTGGCGGCCATGGTCGAAATCGTGGCGGAGCAATCATGGGAGCCTTTTCTGATCGGCAGCGTACTCAGTCCTGCCGGTGTCGGCGACATCGGCCTGCTGGGCCCCGACTGGCATGAGCGCGACCTGGTACGCGGGCGCGACGGGAAACGCGATCTTGGACACTGGCTCGACCGGCCACGACTGGCTGACGGCATGGGCTACAACGCCCGCGGCGCCGGCGACCTGCTGGCCCGACCTGCCGGCATACTGGCCTGGTGGTACGCCTTGCGCCGTGGCATCTGGCTGTCATCGCCCTGGCTGGAACGATGGCTGGAACCGCAGGTCCGCGAACCCGACGGCAGTCGCTACGGCTACGGGCTGCATTTTCGCCGCTCGCCGTGGGGAATGGTCGCCGGCCACACCGGCGAAGAATCAGGTTTCACTGCCGACTTTTCCTGGTACACCGACCTCGACCTCATGGTCTACATCAACTCCGCACACACCGAATTCCCGGCCGACGAATTGCGCCAGCGACTGCACCGCCACATCAAGGCGCATGACTGACTCGACATCGACCGCGAATGGCAACATTTCCGCCCGAATCTCGTATCATCCAGAAGACAACAACTCAAATCCTGTGAGGGTCCTACCATGATGGATTTCAAGATCGGCGAAGTGCTCAGCCTGATGATGCGCACCCTGCCGTTTCTGATTTTTCGCTTCCTGATCTATTTCGGCATCACGCTGGCCTACATCCTGATGACCGGCATCGGTGCCGGCATTGGCTACGGTATCGGCATGATCGGCGGAGAACCGGGCGCATTCAGCTTCTTCGGCGGCCTGGTCGGCTTCGGCATCATGTCGGTAATCGCCTACCTGTTGCGCGAATACCTGCTCTACATGGTCAAGGCCGGCCACATCGCCGTGCTGGTCGAACTGATGGAAGGCAAGGAACTGCCCGGCGGCCGCAGCCAGATCGATCACGCCCAGCAGGTGGTGCGCGAGCGCTTTGCCGAGTCCTCGGTACTGTTCGGCATCGACCAGCTCATCAAGGTGGTGCTGAGAGCGTTCAACCGGGCCTTCTTCACGGTCACCTCCTTCATCCCGATTCCGGGCCTGCGCAACCTGGTCAAGTTCATCAACACGGTGGTCAACCTGTCGCTGACCTACCTCGATGAAGTCATCCTGGCGCACAACATCCGCACGAATTCGGACAATCCATGGCGCTCCAGCCAGACCGCGCTGATCCTGTACGCCCAGAACTACAAGGCGTTTCTCAAGAACGCCTTCTGGCTGGCCTTCATCATCTGGGCTCTGACCTTCCTGGTGTTCCTGCTGATTCTCGGCCCCATGATCGCTTTGGTCGCGGTTATCCCGGCCATGGCCGGCCCGCTGGCCCTGATCACCGCCGTCATCTTCGCCTGGGGTGTGAAGCAATCGGTGATCGAGCCGATCGCCATGACCGCCCTGATGCAGGTCTTCTTCAAGGTCACCGAGGGCCAGGAGCCCAATCCCGAGTGGGAAGCCAAGCTCAACGGCGTGTCGAAGAAATTCGGCCAGTTCAAGACCAAGGCCATGGACTGGGACCGCGAAAAAGGCACGGCCACGCCGGAACCCGAAGAACCGCCGCAGGGTGGCGCCGCCGCGGAACCGGGCAAGCCCTGAGTCTCTGAGCTAACGCCTGAGGCGAATTGAAGCCCCTGCCGCCCCTTGGGTGGTGGGGGCTTTTTTATTGGCTGGTTGGCTGGTTGGTCGTTTCGTCGCTTTTTCGTTTCGTAGGCGCTTTAAGCGTCGTCCCGGAATCGCCGCAGGCGATATCCGGGACCTCCCAAGGTGAACCCTGCCCCGGCGCCGTCCATATATCCTCGCGTGCTAGGTCCCGGATATCGCCTGCGGCGATTCCGGGACGACCCCCTAAAGATCGAACGACGAATCAGCCCTCCTCCAACGCCCGTAGAATCGTTTTCCACGGCAACAGCGCATTGCGCACCCTGGCCGGAAAGGCGCTGACGGCTCGCAATTCATTGATGTCGCCAAGTAGCGGGCAAGGCGGCTCACCCGGATTGGCCAGCACCTGCTCGAATTGCCCGAAAGCACTGTCGAACTCGCTCACGGAACGGCCGGTCAGCCATTCAGTCAGCATCGAGGCCGAAGCCGTGGTGATCGCGCAGGCCTCGCCGGAGAAACCCGCACGCACGACCCGATCGTCTTCGATCACCAGTTCCACCAGGATATCGTCCCCACACAGCGCATCACGGCCGCGCGCAGAGTGCGTCGCACCGGACACGGGACCGAAGTTGCGCGGCGCGCGATTGTGATCGAGCACCAGTTGCTGGTAGAGCTTGTCGAGGGCCATGGCCAGCGGATTCTACCAGCGCGCTGGACACGGTGGACACGACCGTGCTCGCGCTGGACAATCGGACTTACACCCAACCCAGTCGCATCGTCATGTCGACACCGGCTCGCTACGGCATTACCGCCCTGACGCTGACCATCCTGCTCACCGGCTGCGTCGGCACCGTCACTCGTCCGGATGAGCACGCACTCGAGCAGCCACGCCCCGCCTGGCTGGTCGATCACGGGCGCCATGCCAGCCTGGTACTGACGCGTGAGGACGACTCCATGGTGCGTTACCTCTATGGCGAGTGGCGCTGGTACGCTCTTCAGGAGATGGGATTCTTCCGGGTCTGGCCGACACTGTTCTTTCCCACCCAGGCCGCGCTGGGACGAAAGGAAATGACCGGACCGCCCGGGGAGGCCACCATCCGCCAGCAGATTCCGGTCGTCATAGAGGCGATCCATGAGCTGGCCGCCGAAGCCGAACGCATCGATGAACTGGACCGGCACCTCACCCAACGCTTCCAGGCCGCCATCGACACCCTGCACTACAACCACGACTATGACCTGGAGTTCGTACACGATCCCAGGAGCTACACGGTGTTCTACAACTCCAACCACGTCGTCAGAGACTGGTTGCGGGATCTCGATATCGAGGTCAGTGGCAACCCGATGTGGGGAAGATGGCGGGTGGAGTGATTGGTGCGTGGTGAGTGAGTGCGTCAGAAGTCCGGCGGTTGATTGCGCCTCTGCTCGGCTACTGAACGGGAAACGATAAACGTAAAACGGGGGCGAGCTTCCGGGTTTCCATCTGGTGTGTGCTGGCCAACGGCCCTGCCCCCGCCATTGCCCACCCTGGCCCAAGAACAGCACGGCAACGCCCCCATTTCACGTTTACCGCTGATCCTGGGAGTTTCAAGCCAGCATACGGCGTGCCTTTTCCAACCCGTCGAGGAAGACGTCGATTTCCGAGTGCAGGTTGTAGACGGCAAACGACACCCGCGCGGTGGCCGGTACCTGGAAGAACTCCATCACCGGCATGGCGCAGTGGTGGCCGGTGCGCAGGGCAACGCCTGCGTGGTCGATAATGGTGCCGATATCATTGGGATGGGCACCGTCGAGGGTGAACGACACCACCGGTCCCTTGTGTTCGGCCTGGCCGATGATGGTCAAGCCCTCCACCTTCGACATGGCCTGCGTGGCGTGGTCGAGTAGCCGCATCTCGTGGTCGGCGATGCGTTCGATGCCGACTTCCTCGATGAACTCCACCGCAGCGCCGAAACCGATGGCCCCGGAAATATTGGGCGTGCCGGCCTCGAATTTGTGCGGAATCTCGTTGTAGGTCGTACCGCTGAAGCTGACCCGCTGGATCATCTCGCCACCACCCTGCCAGGGCGGCATGGCTTCGAGCAGTTCCTCGCGCGCCCACAGCGCGCCGATGCCGGTGGGGCCGTACATCTTGTGAGCGGAGATGCAATAGAAATCGCAATCCAGTGCCTGCACGTCGACTATTTCATGCGGCGTGGCCTGGGCGCCGTCCACGAGCACGGGCACACCATGCCTTTTGGCCATGGCGCAGATTTCAGCAACCGGGTTCACCGTACCCAGGGCATTGGAGACATGCACTACGCCGATGATGCGCGTGCGTTCGGAAATCAGGCTTTCGAATTCCTCGAGCAGCAATTCCCCGCGCTGGTTGATCGGCGCGACCTTGAGCACCGCGCCGGTCTGTTCGCACAGCATCTGCCACGGAACGATGTTGGAGTGATGCTCCATGTGGGTAATGAGGATTTCATCACCGGGCTGGAGCTTCGGCCGCACGTAGCTGTTGGCAACCAGGTTGATCGCCTCGGTGGTGCCGCGGGTGAACACGATCTCGCGATCGCTGGCGGCATTGAGCAGACGGGCGACCGCCGAGCGTGACTGTTCGAACTTCTCGGAAGCCTCGACCGACAGCTGGTGCACGCCGCGATGAACATTGGCGTTGTAGCGACGATAGAAATCATCCATCGCCTCGATGACCTTGAGTGGGCGCTGCGCGGTGGCGGCGTTATCCAGGTACACCAACGGCTTGCCGTGCACTTCGCGTGTGAGCACGGGAAACTGCTCGCGCAGCGCGTGCACGTTGAGTTGTTCCTTGACTCGTGATTCAACTGTTTCCATCGGCTTTCGTTGTCCTGACACCTTCACATCTGCCTGTGCAGTTCAGCCAGCAGCCACTCACGGACCGACTCGTTCTCCTGACCTTCCAGCGGCGCGGCGGCAAAGCCGTACTTGAGCAGGGCGCCGGCCTCGTTGGCCGGGATGCCGCGCGAGCGCAGGTAAAACATGGCGTCGTCGTCAAGCTGGCCGATGGTCGCGCCGTGGCTTGCGGTAACCTCTTCGGCGTAGATCTCCAGTTCCGGCTTGGTGTTGATGCGCGCATTCTCGCTCAACAGCAGGTTGGCGGTATTGAGGTCGGAATGACTGTCGTCGGCACCCTTGTGGATATGGATGCGACCGTTGAACACGCCCACGCCCGAACCATCGCCGAGCAGGCGGAAGGACTCGCGACTGTTGGTATGGCCGACGATGTGTTCGATGGCGGTGTGGTAATCGATGTGCTGGCGCGTATCGACCAGGCCGATGCCGTCGATCTCACCCCTGGCACCGGCGGCCAGCAGTTGCACTCGCAGGTCCTGGCGGGTCAGTCGGCCGCCGCAATCGAGCACATGAACGCGGTAGTCGGCCTCGTCATGCACATTCACCACGGCACGTTCGATCCAGACGCTGTCACCGCCACCACGCCGGATCACGTGGTTCAAGCGCGCCCCCCGGGCCAGCCCGATATCAACCACGCGGTTGACCAGGCCGGCACCGGCACCTTGCTGGAACTCGACCAGGGTGGCCGACACCCCTTCGGCCACTTCGACTTCCAGGCGTGGATGCACCTCGGCGGCAAAGCCTTCGGCGGTGGTCAACGCCAGCACCAGCGGCTGATCCTGGTCGGATTCGATCACCAATCGCAGTCCCTGCTCGAAGCGGGCCAGGTTGAGCCATGCGAAGGCACCGGCGCGATCACCATGGTCGGCCCGCTCCAGCGAATCGCGTCCGATCGGTTCGATGCGAACACCGGCGGGAAGATCACAGGCATCGAGATCCAGCCGGCCGTTTGCGAAATGCAGCACCCGGGCCTCGAACGGCAGTTCGGGCAGGCTGGCCGGCGAGGTTTCTTCAGCGCTGAACTCGCGCTTTTCCAGCAGCTTCAGCGGCGTGTACTTCCAGTCCTCGGTCTTGAGGTCGGGAAAGCCGTGCTGCATCAGCGCGGCTTGCGCCCGGCGCCTGATGTCGTCGAAATCATCGACGGGCAGGTCTTGCTCCCCGGAAAATCGATCAAGCAGTGCACTCATCGCTTACGCCTCGGCCGTGTCCAGGAATGCGTAACCCTCGCGCTCCAGCCGCCCGGCCAGTTCCTTGCCGCCCGACTCGGCGATGCGACCGTCGGACAGCACGTGCACATGATCGGGCTCGAGGTATTCAAGCAGGCGCTGGTAGTGGGTGATGACCATGAACGAGCGCTTGTCGTCGCGCAGGCGGTTGATGCCCTCGGCGACCAGCTTGAGCGCATCGATGTCCAGCCCCGAATCGGTCTCGTCGAGTACGGCGAGCTTCGGCTTGAGCATGGCCATCTGAACGATCTCGTTGCGCTTCTTCTCACCGCCCGAGAACCCCTCGTTGACCGCACGCTTGAGCAACGCCTCGTCCATCCTGAGTGTCTTGAGCGCCTCGCGCACTTCCTTGAGGAAGTGC
>SKZJ01000160.1 GCA_007127425.1 Wenzhouxiangella sp. | reverse complement strand
CTGCAAGCAGCTTCTTGCCCTGGTCCACATTGGTGCCTTCCAGGCGCACCACGACCGGGACGTTCACATCGACCTCCTTAACCGCGTTGATGATGCCCTCGGCAATCAGGTCGCAACGAACGATGCCGCCGAAGATATTGACCAGGATGGCCTTGACGTTCTCGCCGGCCAGGATCAGCTTGAAGGCTTCCTTGACGCGCTCGGCGTTGGTGCCGCCGCCAACATCGAGGAAGTTGGCCGGCTCACCGCCGGACAGCTTGACCACGTCCATGGTGGCCATGGCCAGCCCCGCACCATTGACCATGCAGGCAATATTGCCGTCAAGCGTGACGTAGTTGAGATCGTGCTTGCTGGCTTCCAGTTCGGTCGGGTCTTCCTGCGACTCGTCGCGCATCGCGGCCAGATCCTTGTGGCGGAACAGCGCGTTGTCGTCGGCATTGAGCTTGGCATCCAGCGCACTGAGGTCGCCATTGCCGTCGATGATCAGCGGGTTGACCTCGATCAGGCTGATGTCCTTTTCCATGAACAAGCGATAGAGGCCGTCCATGATCTTGGTGAGCTGGCCGACCTGCTTGGGATTCAGGCCCATGCGGAAACCGATCTGGCGAGCCTGGTAGGGCATGAAACCGGCGGCCGGATCAACGGCTGCCGTGATGATCTGCTCCGGCGTTTCGGCCGCAACCTGCTCGATATCGACGCCGCCGGCGGCCGAACCCATGAACACGACCGCCTTGTGGGCACGATCGACCAGCGCGCCGAGGTAGAGCTCCTGCTCGATGTCGGTTGCTTCGGCAACCAGCACCGAGTTGACAGGCAACGCAAGCCCGCCGGTCTGGTAGGTCTCGATCGACATACCGATCATGCGCTCGGCTTCTGCGCGTACCTCGTCGAGGCTGGACACCAGTTTGACGCCGCCGGCTTTTCCACGCCCACCGGCATGGACCTGGGCCTTGATCACCCACTCACCGCCACCGAGCTTCTCGGCCGCGGCCACGGCTTCATCACCGCTGGTGGCCACATGGCCGCGCGGCACGGGAATCCCGTACTGCTCGAACAGCTCCTTGGCCTGATACTCATGAAAGTTCATGCTTGAAAGTCCTGAGATTGATTGATGGAATTCGAAATCGGGAATCTGGCGCGCATCACCGCCGCGAACGCGCCAGAACCGGCGTATTCTGGATCAACACCGCAAAATTATCAAACCGATGGATCGCTTATACTGGCGTACAGGCCTTCCCCGGGGGCGGAACGCGCCCAATTGCTGCCACAATCCGGCAGCCTTCGAACCGAAACCGTTCCTGAAGATAACGAGGACAACAGCTTGAAAGCACTGGGTAATCTGGTCGCCGACGAGAAACTGGTACGCCGAGCATTGCATTATCTCAATGCATTCAGGCTGCTGGTGGCCGTTTCCGCGCTGGTGATCGCCTTCAGCCCGCTGAGCGCCGACCTGACGGCCGGGTACCGCGTACTCGGTCAGGCGGCGGCACTGATGTACATTTTCGCCGCGCTCATCTTCACCATCACTCACGTTCGGCGCCGTGACCAAGTGGCCGAACTGGCGTCTTTCTCGCTGGCCAGCGACATCATCCTGCTGGGCATCATCCTGCATACTTTTGGCGGCATCGCTACTGCGCTGGTCATCCTCCTTCTGTTCACGGTCGGCATATCGGCACTGATCCTGGATATTCGCACCTCCCTGCTGTTCGCTGCCATCGTCACCCTGGGACTCCTGGCCGATGCCTTCATTACGGCTGCCGGCGTCCCGGAAGCCGCCGGCCTGCTGCAAGCGGCGCTTTACGGCATTGCCGCCTTCGGCATTGCCCTTGGCGCCTCGCTGCTCGGGCGCTGGGGTCGCGAATACCAGTTGCTGGCCGAACGCCGCGGCCTGGACCTGGCCAATCTCGGTCAGGTCAACGAGCTGATCATCCACCGCATGCGCTCGGGCGTCCTTGTGGTCGACGCCAATGACGAAATCCGGCAAATGAACGAGGCTGCCTGGTACCTGCTGGGTAACCCGCCGGTCGGCAAGCGCAATCTCAGGCAAGTCTCGCCGCCGCTGGCTGAACGCCTGCAGCGGTGGCGCAAGAGCGGCAAGTCCGAGGATGAAGGCATGTTGTTGCAGGCCACCCAGGCTGCGGTGGTTCCGCGCATGCTCAACACGCCCGGCATCCACGGCACCGAAGCGACATTGATCTTCCTTGAAGACACCTCCGTGGTCAGCCGGCGGGCCCGGGACCTCGCTCAGTCGTCGCTGGCCCGCCTATCGGCATCCATCGCACACGAAATCCGCAATCCGCTGGGTGCCCTGAGCCACGCCGCACAACTGCTCGAAGAATCCGAGGACCTCAATAAGGCCGATCGCAAGCTGGTCGGCATGATTCTCAATCACTCGACGCGCATGAACGACATCGTTGAAAATGTCCTGAAACTCTCACGCAGGGAACGCGCGCGCATCGAGCCGGTCAATCTGGTGACCTGGATCAGGAAACTGGCCGGCGATTTCCGTCGCTACCACAAGTTGTCCGACGAGCGTGTCAAACTGGAGATTCCGTCCGCCTCGATCATGGTCCTGATCGATGCCAGCCAGCTGACCCAGGCGGTATGGAACCTGATGGAGAATGCACTCAAACATGCTGCCGTGGAGGACCAGAAAGTCCACATTATCCTGCGCGTCAGCCCGATTCGCGGCCACCGGGAGATTGCACTCGACATCATCGACAACGGGCCCGGCATTGCGCTGGAGAAGCGTTCACAGGTATTCGAGCCGTTCTTCACGACTCACAAGCAGGGTTCGGGGCTCGGACTTTACCTGGCACGCCAGTTGTGCGACGCCAACCAGGCCCCGCTGGAGTATGTCCAGGTGCCCAATGCCGGCGCCTGCTTCCGTATTCTGCTGCGGCGCCCGGAGAGCGCTTCCGAGAAGTCCGGCACGAAACAGGCTCCACAGAAATCCCGTGCTTGATCAGAATAAAAACGTACTATCAACAAGATTAACTGCCTTTAAAGGGGAAGGCCGATGAGTGAAATGCGCGCACTGGTTGTCGACGACGAGCCCGACCTCAGGGAACTGCTCGACATCACCCTGAGCCGCATGGGCCTGGAAGTCGATACCGCCGAGAATCTCGCCGAAGCGAGACGCATGCTGTCGGCCAATAACGATTACGCGCTGTGCCTGACCGACATGCGCCTGCCCGACGGCAACGGGCTGAGCCTGATCAAGGAGATCAACCGCGACCACAGTCACCTGCCGGTCGCCATGATTACCGCCTACGGCAAGGTCGAAGACGCCGTGACCGCGCTGAAATACGGCGCCTTCGATTTCGTCTCCAAGCCCGTCGATCTGGAGGTACTGCGCAACATGGTGCGCACGGCGCTCAAACTGCGCCGTGAGGACCTCGAGGCTCCTTCGAAGAAAAAGAAGGAAGAAGCGCCCGACAAGGACACCGCCCACCAGGAGACCGAAGGTCAAAGCGAGCTGATGGAGCAACTGGTCGGGCGCTCGCAGACCATGGACCGGGTACGCAAGACCATTCGAAAACTGGCTCGCAGCCAGGCACCGGTCATGATCAGCGGTGAGTCCGGAACCGGCAAGGAACTCGCCGCGCGCCTGATCCACGACCTTGGGCCGCGCGCCGACGGCCCGTTCGTTGCCGTCAATTGCGGGGCCATCCCCTCGGAGCTGATGGAAAGCGAATTCTTCGGCCATATCAAGGGCAGTTTCACTGGCGCCGACGCCGACAAGGAAGGCCTGTTCCAGGCGGCGAATGGCGGCACCCTGTTTCTCGACGAGGTCGCCGACCTGCCGCTTGCCATGCAGGTCAAGCTGCTACGGGTCATCCAGGAGAAAAGCGTGCGTCCGGTCGGCGGTCGCGAAGAAAAGAAAATCGACGTGCGCATCCTTTCGGCCACCCACAAGCAGCTCAAGCCGCTGGTCGAGAAAGGCGATTTTCGCAACGACCTCTACTATCGACTCAATGTCATCGAGCTGCCCATGCCCAGCCTGCGCGACCGGCGCGGCGATATCCGGCTTCTGGCAGAACATTTTCTCAAGGTCATCGGCGACCAGTGGGGCGAACCGCCGCACAAACTCAGCACGGGCGCCATGGAAGCGCTGCAGACCCATCGTTTTTCGGGCAACGTGCGTGAGCTGGTCAACATCCTGCAACGCGCCGTGACCCTGTGCGAGGGGGAGGAAATCAGCGCCGACGACCTCGACCTCGAGAAATCGCCCGTTCCCGAGGAAGGCGTCGACGTCCAGCCTCCTGAAGACCGCAGCCTGGACGATTACATCGAAGACATCGAACGTCGAATTCTCGAGAATGCACTTCGGGAGGCGAAATACAACAAAACCGAGGCGGCGCGTCAATTGGGCATCTCATTTCGCTCTCTTCGCTATAAATTGAAGAAGTACGACATAGACTAGGAGTCTGGTTCCAACGGGTTTGCGAGATATGCAACAGGCATCGAGCAGTCACCAGGCAGGGTTTGACGCTCCCGGATGTAATCGAAAATCCTGGTCGGCGCTGAACCGTAACGACCTGGTCAAAGATTTCCGCACCGTACGGGATATCACCGAGTCGCTTGCCGAAGGACTGAGTGCGGAAGACCAGAACCTGCAATCCATGACCGAGGCCAGCCCGGTCAAGTGGCATCGCGCTCACACCAGCTGGTTCTTCGAGACCTTCATTCTCAAACCGGTATTACAGGACTACCGGGAGTTCGATTCCGGATACGCCTACCTGTTCAACTCCTACTACAACGGCGTAGGTCGGCAGTTTCCGCGCGACCAACGCGGCCTGATATCGCGCCCGGGCATCGCCGAGGTCGCGGCCTACCGCCAACACATCGACAACGCCATGCTCTCGCTGCTGGAACATTGTTCCGACGAGTGCCTGAAGGAGATTCGACAGAGGCTGGTGCTCGGCCTCAACCACGAACAACAGCACCAGGAGTTGATCGTCACCGACATCAAGCACGGCTTCTCGGTCAATCCACAGTATCCGCGCTGGACCGATCCGCCCCCTCCATCGCCGGATTCGACCGGTGAACTGGCATGGCAGGAGTATGCTGGCGGCATTCGGCATATCGGCACCAGCGACCGGGACGGTTTCTGTTTTGACAACGAGACACCACCCCACCGTGTTTTCGTCGACGACTTTCGCCTCGCCGACCGCCCGGTCACCTGCGGCGAGTTCATGCAGTTCATGGACGACGGCGGCTACCGGGAGTCCGGGCTATGGCTGGCGGACGGCTGGGACTGGGTGCGTCGCAACGACATCCACGCACCGGCCTACTGGGTCCAACGCGATGGCCGATGGCTCCTCTACACCCTGGCCGGCTTGCGGGAAGTCGATCCCGACGAAACACTGGCGCACGTGAGTTTTTACGAGGCCTGTGCTTATGCCCAGTGGTGCGGTCGACGACTGCCCAGCGAGGCCGAGTGGGAGGTGGCGGCAGTCGATGAACCGGTTTCAGGCCATTTCGCCGACACCCGCCACTTTCATCCCGGTCGTGCCGGTTCCGCGCCGGGACTGAAGCAACTGTTCGGCGATGTGTGGGAGTGGACCGCGACGAGCTATGCCAGCTACCCGGGTTTCAAGCCCGAGGCCGGTGCCATTGGCGAATACAACGGCAAATTCATGGCCAACCAGATGGTGTTACGCGGTGGCAGCTGCGCCACACCGGCCGGCCACGTACGGCCAACCTATCGTAATTTTTTCTATCCTGACGATCGCTGGCAATTCAGCGGCATCAGGCTGGCGGACGGACCCTTATCGTGAACCGGACGGATGAAAGCCGGCAATTCCTGTCCGAAGTGATCGCGGGCCTGCAATCGAAGAATCGATCCATCCCCTGCAAATACCTCTATGATGCACGCGGTTCGGCGCTCTTCGAGGCCATTTGTCGCACGGAGGACTACTACGTCACCCGCGCCGATCTCGCATTGCACGAACGGCACCTGCCCGAAATCAGCGACCGAATCGGGCCGGACGCGCACATCATCGAATTTGGATCCGGAAGCGGTATCAAGACCCGTCGCCTGCTGGAAAGCCTCGAGACCCCACGCGCCTACACTCCCATCGAGATATCGGCCACTGCCCTTGAGTCGTCGGTGAAGGATCTGAGACGGGATCTACCGCTCATCGAGATCGTGCCGGTCCAGGCCGACTACACCAAGGACGTTCCGGATCGGTTTCTTCGCCTCGATCCACCGGCCCGGCGGCGCGTCGTCTATTTCCCGGGCTCGACCATCGGCAACTTCAATCAGGACGAAGCCGTCGCATTCATGGGGCGTATGCGCAATATTATCGGCGATGCAGGTGCCATTTTAATGGGTGTCGACCTGCTCAAGCCCGAATCGACATTGCTGCGCGCATACGATGACCGCGAAGGCATCACCGCCCAATTCAACCTCAACCTGCTGGCTCGCATGATGCGCGAACTCGATGCCGAGATCGACATCGATGCATTCAGGCACGAGGCACGCTTCAATCGTGAATGTTCGCGTGTCGAGATGCACCTGGTCGCAACACGTCCAACCCGGATCGAGCTCGGTGGTCGACAATTCGATTTCGATAGCGGCGAAAGCATTCACACCGAGAGCAGCCACAAGTACACGCTGGATGGTTTCCAAGATCTTGCAGCGCAGGCCGGCCTGGAGTCACTGGAAGTCTGGACCGACCCGGACGAGTTGTTCAGTATGCACTGGCTGATGAGGCGGTGATAAGGAGGAAAGGTGAAAGGTGAAAGGGAAGAGGGAAGAGGGAAGAGGGAAGGAACGAGAGCGCTGCCCCCCTTCCCTCTCCCTTCTCTCCTTCTCCCCCTCCTTTAACCTTTCACCTTTTACCTTTTACCTTATTCACCCATCCGACGGCGGTGGCAGGGGTTCGGCGCCGCGGCCGGACTTCAGACGCAGGGCATTGCGGTAGCACTGGGCAGCCCCTTCCAGGCTTCCTGCATGATCGAGCACCCGGCCCAGGGCGGCGTAGGCTTCGCTACCGGGCTGCATGCGGACCGCCTCTTCCAGGCAGGAGCGCGCCTTGTCGTATTGGCGGTCATCGAGGTAGAGCTGGCCCAAGGCCAACAGCAGCACGCCGTGGCCTGGCTGCTCGTCCAGCCAGCGCTCGAGATGACCGATACGTTCGGCACGTCCGCCTTCGCCCACACTGGCGTAGGCCCTGAGCAGTTCGTCGTCGAGTTCCTTTTTCAGATAGCCGGCCAGGGCGCGGCCGGCTTCGACCGATCGTCCCAATTCCGACGAACGCCGCGCGTATGCCAGCACCACATCGCGCTGACGTTGGTGCTTGCGCCCCAATTCCTTCCAGCACTGCTCGAGATGCTCCACATCCGGCGACGACTCCAGTTCACGACTACCGGCCAGCGCAGCAAGCGCTTCAGCACGTTGGCGATCGACCACCCCGGCGCGGCGCAAGGCGGGGGTCACCAGACGGATGTCGCGCCAACGCCCCAGTTCCTGGTAGCTTTCCAGCAACAGACGCAGCACTCCGGTGTGCTTGGGCTTGCGCAGGTGCAAGGCTTCCAGCAACGGCACGGCCTCTTCGATGCGCCCTTCTCCGATCAGCAAGCGGGCACGCGCCAGCCCGGTGACAAAATGACGGCGCCCGAAGCGGGTATCGGCCAGTGCAAGCATTCGATCACGCCCATCGCGGTCACCGCGGCCCTGTGCCGCGCGCGCGGCGGCCAAATAACCGGCCGTCGAACCGCGGTAGCGCAAGGACTTCTGTAGCGAGCGCTCCGCCTGGTGCCAATCACCCTCGGTCAGGGCCAGGAACCCGTTCTCCAGTTGACGCCGGGAACGCGTTTCACGGGCGCGCCTGATCGCCCGCCCTGGCAGCCGTAGCAGCAGGCTGACAAGAGAAAAGACAATCCACGCCAGCAGCACGGCACCGGCCAACGCCAGCAGGGACATCTCGATACGCCACTGGCCGATGTCGATCATGACGTAGCCCGGATCCTCGAGCAGACGCGGCGCCAGAAATGCGGCGGCGACCAGTCCGACGGCAACCAGGACAATGAGCAGCAGGCGTTTCACGAGTCTTCCAGCAGTCGCTGAATCTCGGCCAGCGCGCCGCCCAGGTTTGGCAACTCGGCCGGCTCGGTATCAGCCAGTTCACTCAGCAGGCTCAGGCCGCGCGCCACCGCCGAATCGTCGGTGTCAAACCATCGCTCGATCATCTCGGAGATACGCTGAAGCTGGCGTGAAGTTTCTTCAAGACTCCGTCTGGCGATGGCCAGCTCTGCGGCAGCCAGGCGCAGTCGAACCTGCTCGCGCACGGCATCGAGCTCATCCGCCGTCACCGGCACGGTGTCTCGTGGCTGAACGCGCACCAGTCCGGCCAGTGTCGACCCCATGCGCGTCCACCAGCCCGTCTCCGGTTCGTCTCCTGCGGCGACTTCTTCTGCTGTGCCGGTTGTCACCGCAATTGCCGGCCACTCATCGACATTGGCGACGAGTCGGTCGATCCGTGCGGTCATTGATGTCCAGTCGGGCTCGCTCATGCCCTCCAGCGCTTCGAGCTCCTGGGCGACCAGGCTGCGCGCTCGGTTGCCTCGCGGGTCATCGAATTCCCGCAGCAAGCGATAGGCTCGGCGGTAGGCAGCACGGGCCGCCGAGTAATCACCGACCAGTTCTGCTCGCTCCTGGCCGCTACGCAGCAACGCGGCGGCTTCCATCAGATAGAGCCTCCGGGCCAGTTCCCGATCAACCGCGCGCTGGTCGCCGGCCGTCTCCTCCAGGCGGGCGACGGCCTCGGCCAGTTCGGCATCGAGGTCACTCAGCCGGCGCGCCATATCCTCGCGGTCTTCCGCCTGGCTGCGGACCGACTGGCGCAGATCGGCCAGTTCGGCGCCATGAGAATCCAGCGCCTCCTGTAGCTCCGTCACGCTGGATCGCAGCGAATCCAGGCGCTGATCCTGTTCACCCAGCGCCTGATGGAGCGTTTCGACGCGCTCGGCAGAAGCCCTGTCGTCCTCATCAACTTCCACGCCTTCAAACCAAGACCAGGCCACGCCGGCAATGGCCGCCAATGCCACCAAGAGGGCCAGGCCGGCGACCGGCATCGCCAGCGAGCGCTTGCGAGGCGCAGCAGCCTCAGCCTCGCTGGTAGAGGAATCATCGGCAACAGTTACTTCTGAATCGTTTGAGCTCTGATCTTCGCTCATGACATCACTTTCCGATTGATGGCGTATCAGCAGGGCTCAAGATTAACGCAATTCATCCTTGCTGGTCAGACGACGAAGCTCGTTCAGCATCGCCTCGTCGTCGGCACCGGCGGCAATCGTACAGCGCTGAAAACCGATCGACGCGGCCCGTTCAGCCACGCGTCGCGACGGCGCGATCAGTGAGCCCGACTTGATGAGTTGCAGCACGTCATCCGGCACCGCTTCGGCCAATCCGGCCACCGCTTCCCAACTTGCTGCCAGCGTGATCACCCACTCCGCATCACGAACCTTGACGGCCAGATCCCCGGGCATGTCCTGGCGGATCCTCCGGTAGACATGAATGCGGTCGACCGCAGCGCCCCGATCCTCAAGCATTTTTCCCATGAGACCACGCCCCCCCTCCGCGGCCAGGATCAGGACATTGAGGCCATCGACTTCACGCAGTTCGGGCAGAGCGAGCATGGCTTCGCTCGTGCCGTGGCGCGAGGGATAGATGACATTGGCAAACCCAAGCTCGCGGGCCAGACGGGCAGTACCTTCTCCGGGAACAACGACCAGAGCGCGGGCAAAGCTTTTTGCACCCACAAGCTCCACACTCCGACGAGCGCCTTCCTGACTGGTAATGATCACCAGATCGGCCGGCAACAGCGCCTCAAGCTGGGACGCCACTTCCTTTGCGTTCTCAGGCGGCTCGAGAGCAAACGGCGCGCAATGCAGGACATCCTTGCCCATTTCAGCGACTTTACCGGCAAGGTCCTCTCCGGCCGACTCAGTGCGGGTGACTAGAACTAGTGGCGTGACGGACATGCAACTCTCCAGCAAAAAAAAGGCCTGCCGAGAGGGCAGGCCTGTTCTTGATTAAGGATCCGGGCGTCTGGCACAACCTGCCAAAGTGCTGGGGGCTTGCGTGTTGGCGTTGGCAGTAGGGGGACGCACCTCAACAGAATGTGCCGTGGGTGACGCCCGGAAAGCAAATCGTCTGAAATTCCCCTTCTCAAACAAGCTTGGAAAATACTCTCGCATAACCGCATTCGAATGTCCACCCCGAAACCCCATCAAATTGCGACGGAGTTTCATAATTGTGACAGAATTCTCATTCCGCCGTTGTCAACGATAAATCGTGCCGCCTTACGGCCCAGTTCTTCGGCCTCCGTAACCGCCCCCGTGTTTGTCGAGTCGATGACCTGACGCCCATCGGGACTGGCCAGACGGGCCCGTAATCGAACGTGGTCACCATCGACCTCCGCGAGCGCGGCCAGCGGCATGCGGCAATCGCCGCCCAGTTCGTGAACGACGGCCCGTTCGGCCCGAACGCGGGAGGTTGTGTGTGCACAGTTGAGGGGTTCAAGGAGACGAAGGGTCCGGTCGTCACCGCGCCGGCATTGAACCACGACCACGCCCTGGCCCGGCGCCGGCAGAAACTCCGGCGGGCGCAGGGCCAGCCAGTGTTCGCGCCGGATCTCCAGGCGCTGAAGCCCCGCAGCTGCCAAAATCAAGGCGTCGACTTCCCCGCCATCGAGTTTGGCCAGACGCGTCTGCACGTTGCCGCGCACCGGCACGATGTCCAGGTCGGGATACTGGGCGAGCAACTGGCTTTGGCGCCGCAGGCTTGATGTCCCTACCCGAGTGCCGGCAGGGAACTCGGCCGGCGTACGCCCGTCTCGCGTGATCCACCAATCACCCCAATCGCCACCGGCCAGGTAGGCCGCCAATTCGAACTCCGGCGGTGACTCGGCGGGCACGTCCTTGAGGGAATGCACGGCAATATCAGCCTCACCGTCCAGGATCGCGCGCTCAAGTTCCTTGAGAAAGACCCCCTTGCCGCCGATTTCCGACAGCGAGCGGTCCAACACTTCATCACCGCGGGTACTGAGCGGCACCAGTTCGACCTCGAGGTCGGGATGATGGTGACGCAACAGGTCGGCGGCATGCTCGCTTTGCCATAATGCGAGCAGCGACTTGCGGGTGGCGATTCTGATCATCGGCTTGTGTCAATCCTTTTTCAGCAACAATTTACGAACGGCAGGAAGATTGCGGCGGCTGACCGGCGGGCAGTATTCCGTGCCATCGATTTCCACCCGCTCCTGCCCATCGACGTCACGATGCAGACCTCGCAGTGAAGCCCGTGCAACCAACGCCTTGCGGTGCACGCGGATGAAACGGTCGGGGAAACGTTCTTCAAGGCTGACCAGTGAATCCTCGACCAGCGCCATGCCTTCGCCATGATGCACCACCGTGTACTTGTCTTCGGCCACGAGGGCGCAGACCTCGACGATCGGGACGGTGATGGTCCGATCACCAATGCGCGAGACCAGTGTCGCAAGCTCGTCGGACTGGCGTTCCCGGGCCCGTTGCAGGGCCCGCTCCAACCGCTCGCCGCGAACCGGCTTGACCAGGTAATCAACTGCATCAAGGTCGAACGCCTCGACGGCGTACTGCTCGAAGGCGGTCACGAAGATCACCACCGGGGACGACGGCAATGCTCGCAACTGTCTGGCGATCTCCACACCGTTCAAGCCCGGCATTTCGACATCCAGCAGTACCACGTCGGGCCGCAGTTCACGGCAACGTTCAGTGACCTGAGTCGGATCGTGCTCCAGGCCGCAGACTTCAGCACCGTCGAGCGCGGCAACCAGGCGCTCCAGACGGCGAGTTGCCGGCGGCTCATCGTCAACGAGCAGGACTCGCTGGGGAGCACTCACTTCCAGCACTCACCCAGCCACCGGTCGATGGCGGCGATTTCCTCGGGGCATACGGCATGCGGCATGGGCCACGTCTGCCATTCCAGGTCGAAACCGGCTGCCTTCAGTTTCTCTGCACTAGTCTGTCCGAGACCGACCGGCACGATTGGATCCTGACTGCCGTGGCCCATGAAGACCGGAATATCTCGCGCCGACTCTCCGAGCCACTGATCGAGCGCATCTTCCTCCAGTAAATAGGTCGACAACCCCATCACACCCGCCAGGCGCTCGTCGCGGGCCAGGCCGCAGCGCAGAGCGATGGCACCGCCCTGGGAGAATCCGGCCAGAACCAGCCGCTCCGGGGCGATTCCCCG